>CALMKR010000149.1 GCA_937867625.1 uncultured bacterium
GTCCATTATTATATTATTTATAATATTTTCTATATATATTTGCTGCTACGATGCAAAAACCTTTCTTAAACTACTCGGTTAAATGGTCCCCCGGAGTGGACTCGAACCACCACTCGTCTCCTCTTCTGATGAGGATGTCTCTCGAATTTTCTTTAGCTTCGATGCTACTATTGTCAGATTCTAACGCGAAGAATTTTTTCCTTTTAATTATTTTCCAATTGGACTACCGAGGGTGGGAGGAAGGACGGATTTGCACCGTCTTAAAGTAAGCTGAAGGGTTCGCCTATTCACTAGGTTACTATAATTGCTTGACAATAACTATTTTCCTCGTGGTGGCTGGGGAAGGAATCGCACCCCATTCATTCATTCATTCATTCATTTATCAGTCAACTTTCTTTTAATTTCTAAGGCGTTGCTCCGAGTTATTTTCTACCTTATACTTTGCAAATACTTATCTTCTTACCTCAGCCTGGTGCGTATAGTAAGATTCGAACTTACTCACCTTACGGGACGGGTCTACAATCCGCCGTGACTCTCCAATTTCACCGTATACGCAATAACTATCAATATTTTACATCTTTAAAATTTTAGCATTGAGAGTATTTACTTTTTCAACATAGTCCCAGATTTCATGCTTTCTGGTTTTCGAATGTAAGACAACTTTAAGATCTTTTCGTGCTTGATCAAGGGATATTTTGATTTCTGATTTATTTGGTTCTTTCATAGATTATGAAATGGCGGAGCTTACGGGAGTCGAACCCGTGTTACTGCCTCGACAGGGCGGTGTCTTAACCGTTAGACCAAAGCTCCTTTTATTATCGATTTTCTGAGATGTACTTATAAGTGTTTGTGATAGTATCTAAAGAGCCTCCCTCATACAAACCCTTATAATGACCTGTCACACTTATCAGCCCTTCTGTTACAATAGAGCCTACCAATATTACTAACGAGTAATTATCTACTAACGGCGAGCGAGCACTTGGAAGGCGAACGTTTTTCAAGTAGCTATACGGTTTAATGTAATACTCGGTTTTTCGTTCTTTTTTGATGCAAATATATTTTTTGTCATCAAGTAACTTTAAAAACTCTGCGCGAGTTTTTTGTTTAATTTTTGGTTTTTCTTCAAAAAGCTCAAAGTCTTTAAGGTAAGGCTGCAACTTTTCAAGGATAGCCTTGTCAGTCAGCATCTTGGTCTTTTTCTTCATAGAAATCAGCAAATAGGCTTATGTTTTGAATTATTGCTTGGTTTAGTACAGCTCTTGTACCTTTAGAAGCGCCATCCCAAAAAATCAAGAGATGGTCGGCATCATTGATCATGTTTGCTTTCGTACAGGAATCAAACATTTTCAAAGGTATATTGTGTTCGGTTGCATATTTTCTTACAAGCTCATCACAACCAGGACCGTCACCTGTAAGTATTTGGGTGATAGGTCCGTGCTTTTTTTCATGCTCAATTATGCGAAGCTGTAACCTTGCAAAATTGTTAAATAGTGTTGTTCCTGTTATGGCTACTATCATAAATCAACCGGGTTTTCTGACGTAAGTTGTTGCCCTGTTATTAAACCTACAGGGAACAATTCGATTTTAGTTAACTTCTTGAATTGCTCTACTTGGTTTGGGTCAATATCAATTCTCAGCATAAACTGGTTTGGTAGTGAAGCCGGGCTGTTATAAATGATGTTTAAACTTGCATCACATTGAGCTAGAGCACTAAGTAATATCGCTGAAGAATTTTTTGTGAGCCTCCATGGTAAGTCATTCTCGTGTACTATTTTCATTTTCTCCAGGGTCTTTCTTTTACACAGTCATCAATTCTAGCACTCATATTGTCACTCAAATGTAACAACCAAGCTAGACGATCTTGAGGTTCTGCTGGGCTTTTGTATTCATGTTTGCCATGGTGCGCTAAGATTCCATGGAGAACTTGTTCGTATTCTTCAGTCGATAAGAAATCTCCAGATTCTTCAAAGGCTTTAGTCCAAGCAAGCACCGATCTTGTAATATGATACACACGTGTTTTATCTTTCGTGTTTGTCCATTCTTGATAAGCATCTATCTTTTCTCCGCTTTGGCTAGTGTATGGAGGTATTGGAGCGTAGTCATATATTTTGCCGATGTCATGAAACAGCGCTGCACAGAACAATAGTTTAGGGTCTACTCCTTTTCCTAAAGCCGTAAAGTATTCGTTGTTCATCATACTAATTTGAACTACTTCTAGCGTATGCTGTAATAGCTGGCCTCTTCCGTAATGGTGAACAAAGCTATGACCAGATCCTGTCCATAATGGAAATAGAGGATGATCAATTACGTGGTTTGCAAGCTTGACAATTTGAGGGCCGAAGCTTTCTGCGATTTTTCTGAGTTGTGTTAGTGGTGTCATATTTAAATTGTTACCCTATGCGGAATCCTGCCGCTCTTGCCCCGCCAAATGGGGCCGTGCGATCCGTTTTACACTTATAAGGTAGTGGTGGAAGATGGGGGAGTCGAACCCCCAATTCAAGAATGCAAATCTAGTGTTTTACCATTAAACTAATCCCCCATGTACCCTTGTCAATGCAAGGGTTGTTAAGTTATTCTGAGTCTGAGCTATTTACCCACTTGTCCATGAAATCTTCAACTTTATCGAGCGTAAGGCCTTCATCTTTTATAGGTTTAGGCTTTACTTTTTCTTCCTCTTCGTCTTCATTAACAAAGTCGACAGGCATTCCTAATTCGTTTTCAAGATTTTTTATGACACCTGGAAACATATCTGCAAAATCCCGCGG
>CALMKR010000150.1 GCA_937867625.1 uncultured bacterium
TCAAGCGTTCGGAGAGTCGCGGGGTGCTCGAGCTTTGTCGAGATAATGGTCATTGAGGCATACGCTCGTCCGGCCATGCGACATGATTCGACCACACCACGAATGGCGAGGTTGTTACTCTCAGTCCCTCCACTGGTGAATACCAACCCACTCTCCGGCACTTCCAGCAGGCGTGCGACCTGTGTACGAAAGCCTTCCAGAGCTCGCTTGGCGGTCACTCCTTCTTGGTGAATGCCACCCGGATTACCAAAATCCTCCCGCAGAAAGCGGGTCATGGCAGCGACAGCGGCCGCAGTCATTGGCGTAGCGGCAGCATAATCGAGGTAGACGCGTTTTGGAGTACGAGGTCTCGCCTCGAACTTCGACTTTAACCACAGCAAAATAGACATGGGGAAATCATGACACGGGCTGTTATTTCTGTAAATATCTGCTATACTGCGACCACTTATTTTAGTAGCAGCCGCCCACATCGGCATATTCCTCATAACGACGC
The DNA here is from genome assembly GCA_937867625.1 of uncultured bacterium. Lineage (GTDB taxonomy): Bacteria > Patescibacteriota > Minisyncoccia > Phycocordibacterales > UBA918 > OLB19. Next base: position 494 of record CALMKR010000150.1, read on the forward strand.
AATTATCACGTATGGCAAAAGCAGTAAAAACAACGAGCAGCATCAAAAAGCGACCACCGGTAGTGGTGGTAATGGGTCACATCGACCACGGCAAATCGACCCTTCTCGACTACATCCGCAAGACCAATGTCGTTGACGGCGAAGCCGGCGGCATCACCCAACACCTCTCTGCCTACGTGGTAAACCACAAGACCAAAGAAGGTGCCGAGGAGCGTATCACCTTCCTCGACACGCCGGGACACGCCGCTTTCCAAAAGATGCGCCTCCGTGGTGCTGACGTAGCTGACGTCGCGATTTTAGTCGTCTCAGCCGAAGACGGCGTGAAGCCACAGACCCTTGAGGCGCTTAATGCCATCAAAGAAGCCGGTATCCCGATGATTGTCGCTATCAACAAGATAGACAAGCCAGGAGCCGACATTATGCGGACACAGACCAGTCTTATCGAACACGAAATCTACATCGAAGGTATGGGTGGTGATATTCCCTGGGCACCGATTTCAGCGAAACAAGGTACTGGTGTGTCTGACCTCCTCGACCTTGTCATCCTAGCGGCAGATATTCTCGAGCTTCAAGGGGACACCGGGGCTGCGGCTACCGGAACCGTCGTCGAAGGTAAGCTTGATCCAAAACGTGGCAACACCGCTACAATCATCATCAAGAACGGCACCTTAAAGGGTGGGCAATTTGTGGTGTCTGGCAATTCTTTTGCTCCAGTCCGTATTATGGAAGATGCCACGGGCAAAACCATTAAAGAAGCTACCCTCTCAGAACCAGTAGGGATCGTTGGGTGGACCACCATTCCAAAGGCTGGAGCTGAGTTTTATACCGTCACTTCAAAGAAAGAAGCCGAAATAGCTATTAGTGGCACCACCACCCCAATTGCCGCCGCTCACAAAAAGACCAATCTTCCGACTATCCCCGTCCTTATCAAAGCTGATGCCCTCGGCACGGTCGAGGCTATTGAACACGAACTGTCTCAGTTTACGTCAGAACGTATCACCGTCCGGGTGATCGATTCAGCCGTTGGTGCCATCACCGCCAACGACGTCCAGGCCGTGAGTGCTACCAAAGACGCCATCATCGTTGGGTTTAATGTGAAAGTCGATCGTGAGGCCAAAGACCTCGCCGAACGTCTCGGGGTAGAAATTGATACCTTCTCAATTATCTACGAACTCTCAGACTGGCTCAACACCGCACTGAAGAATCGTACTCCAAAGATGGAAGAAAAGGTAGTGACTGGTCAGGCTAAGATCTTGAAGCACTTCAGTACCCAGAAGTACACCCACGTGCTTGGTGCCCGCATCGAAGAAGGACTGCTTAAGCTCAACACGAGTGTGCGTGTCCTTCGTCGCGACATCGAAGTTGGTCGTGGCACCATCAAGAATCTCCAGCAGATGAAATCAGATGTGAAGCAAGTAAACGAAGGAGAATTCGGTATGCAGGTAGATGCGAAGTTCGAAGTTGCGCCGGGAGATATACTTGAAGGCTTTGAACTCGTCATTTCATAGTCGTCCGACTAAAATGAGCGCTAGCTTTGTTATGTTTCGTAAAAATCTATTCACTGTACACCAACGTACACCTCATAGCTTTTTACTCACATGCCTCGCCATCATCTCATTTTATCCAGACTCTGTACGTGACACTTTCTAAATCATTTGAAGAAACTACTATGATCAAACAACTCAACTACGACAAACACGACCGTGCTACTTCACTCATCCGTGAGGTAGTAGCGACGTATATCCGCAATGAGGCGAACACGAATCCCCTCATCACGGTCACCAGCGTCTCGGTCTCCCCTGACTACCGCAAGTACACGGTCTTTTTTACTACCATCCCGGATGGTCGTGAGGACGATGCACTCATCTTCCTCAAGCGATCAGCTAGTGATATCCGTAGCTACGTGAAGAAGCATACCAAGCTCAAGATCATCCCCCACCTCGAGTTCGCAGTCGACTACGGTGAACGTCACCGCCAACACATCGACGAGATTGCCGCCGATATCGATGAGCAAGAAGGGGTCACCCAAGAAGAGGTCATCGAACGCCTCCTCGACGCTGGAAGCAAGAAGCCAGACACGGAAGAGAAAGACAACTAAAACAAAACCACCCGTCAAAGACGGGTGGTTTTGTTATTTTTGAGACCGAGGCGGGATTCGAACTTTACAAGTTCAGTACAGGTTGTCGCTCTTTTTATCAAAAGAGCTGGCAACCTTTTCGAATCCCTTGCCAAAAATAAAAAACCCTCAATCGGGTGTTTTATTTTTGAGACCGAGGCGGGATTCGAACCCGCGCGTGGCGGTTTTGCAAACCGCAGTGTTAACCGCTTCACCACTCGGTCTGTATGCCCGCTACTATAGCATTATATGGCCTGTTTACAAAACTGAATTATAGGGAGACGTGGATAGTACAATTCATATGTAAGTTTACCATATGGCAAAAAAACGTACCTGGACAGAAGCCCAATTAAGACAAGCGGTACATGATTCAAAGAGTATTCGCCAAGTTCTCATTATTCTGGGACTTATCCCTGCTGGAGGCAACTACCAACACGTTGGACAGACGATAAAAAAGCTTGGGATAGATGACTCACATTTTACAGGTATGGGCTGGCGAATTGGACGGACTTTTGATTTTGTCCCTCAGCAATCACTTGAATCCATTCTACAGAAAGATTCGGACTTCCAAAGTTTTAAATTAAAAAAGCGGTTATTTCGTGAAGGCTTAAAACACCCAAAATGCGAAATGTGTGGCTGGGCAGAAATATCAAATGATGGTAGGATTCCAGTCGAGCTCGACCACATCAATGGAGATCATCGCGATAATCGGCTAGAAAATCTGAGAATTCTTTGCCCTAATTGTCACAGTCTTCAACCAACGCATCGAGGTCGAAATCAAAAGAAACCGCCAGGGTGGCGAAATCGGTAGGTAAAACATGATAAGTGAAATGTTTTACCAACACTTGTAAGTGTTGCGCAAGCATCGACTACTCAAAGTGGTATAAAATAATAAGTCAAAGAGAATGCTGGGGTGGCGAAATCGGTAGACGCGCAACACTTAAAATGTTGTGAGCGAAAGCTCTTATGGGTTCAAGTCCCATTCCCGGCACAAATTTGAGCAGAGCGAAAAGCTGTGACCGTGACGTCGCAGCTTTTGCGTTTAGCAAAAGCGTTGCGAGGTCTTGAAAAGTTTGTCAGCATTTTGTGAGCAGAGCGAAACAAAAAGCGACAACCTGTACCTATTCTGTAAGAATCAAATGCCTTCTCATTAGAAAACAAAATGCTCCATTTAAATGGAGTATTTTGTTTTCTAAACCAGACAGTACGCAGAGGAGAGGACTTGGTCACGCTCACGGTTTAATTATTTTGCTTCGCATATAATTGAACTCGTTCGTGCGACCCCGACTGTTTCGGCCCTGAAGGGATCCCCGAAACAGTCTTTCAAGTCCTCTCCTGGTCTACAAACAGCAATGACCAAAACATATTCATGTTTTGGTCAGCTGTTTGTGCCCAGGAGAGGACTTGAACCTCCATGAGTCGCCTCGCTTGCTCCTAAGGCAAGTGCGTCTACCAATTTCGCCACCTGGGCAGGTGTGCGTGAAAGAGTGTACCACACTGGAAACGCATATGCCACGTACTTGCCTTCTTTTTATTAATCTTGTATACTCTCGCCACCAGAAATGCCTTCTTAGCTCAGTTGGTAGAGCAGCTCCCTCTTAAGGAGACGGTCCAAGGTTCGAGCCCTTGAGGAGGCACAGATGTAAAACAGAGCACTTACTTTAAAAAGTAAGTGCTCTGTTTTAGTATCTGATGAATATCAGATACGGCATCTGTGCCGGCCGCAGCGATGTTTTCTGCTTG
>CALMKR010000151.1 GCA_937867625.1 uncultured bacterium
TTTGGGTAAAAAGAACGCGCATGAAAAACTGGGCGACCTTTTGAACCCCTGTAATCTTCCGTGGTGTATCTTCCCATTTAAAAGTTACTAATCCCACAGGAAAAGCATCCGATACGGACACCAGCAACATATCGTAGGTGGAGCCGTCGGGTAAGTTCTCGACTGTGCCTAGACGGCTTACTTGTTGTGTTATCGCCACGGTTAAATACCTTCTTGTTGTTTAGGGCTTGTGCCTCTTAGCTCTGACACGGTTTTACCTGCGTCTGCATTGTACTGTTCGTTCTGTATGCTGTACTCGGCCAGAGCCCTGTCATACATGTTAGCCTTTGATGAATATCGAGTATTGATCTCTCGCACCATCCCTGCTGCCCTATAGACTGTAGCAGAGACTGCCCCAGAAGAGAAGTCTACAGCGGAGTCCTTGTTGGCTGTGGCGTTCTCAAGCAATTGGTCAGAGCTTAGGTCAGGCACCTTGGTCAGAATACTGGCTGGAGGAGTTGCTGGGTTGAAGATATAAGAGCCTATGCTATTAGCGTAGTCTCCTATGGCTTTACCAATCTTCGTTATCTCGGCAATCATAGCGGGCACTTGCTTTGGTGCTCTCAGATTGTTGTCAGCAATGGTAGCTGTCGTGGCCTTGGATACGCTTTGAACCTTGTCAGCCTCGGCACTAGCCTTGCTACAGCTTTGTTCTAGAGCAGGGTTGTTCACGCCTGGCGTAGTCTTAAGTTTAGCTGAGGCTTTGTCTGCCAAGGCTTTTACACCACTGACGTCAGGGACTAGAGCCTTGACCATCTTCTCCATCTGAGCAGCAGAAGAGACGGAAGTACCAACGATGGTCGTTCCTATACTCTTAGCAGCTCTCGCCAATGAAGCGATAGCATTTGGGATAGCGTTGGTTAATTGACCTATCTCTGGGACGAGATCAGACACCGGACCTTTGTTCTGTTTAGACAGGTCCGTTCCAATAGCAGCAAAGCTCTTGGCAGAGTTCTCTAGCTGCTTCTTGATCCCTGATAGATCCAATGCTGGCATTAGTACATTCCGATTTCAGTTTTGATCTTTGTGATCTTGTCTCTCAGCTTGGCTGATAGATAGTTAAGACGAGACACGTTAACACCTAGCTTTGAGGCCAGGGCCGTAGCAGACATTTCACCCTTGTTAAGCAACAACGTCTTTTCTTGCTCATCCAGCTTGTCCATGATATGGTCTAGGAGAAATTTGTTGCTATTGAACTGCGTTATTTCCGTAGGACGAGTTGCAGCAGACTCCATCAGATCCTCATACAGAGCACCCTTATACTTGATTACGGCACCCTTGGACCAGCCAAGTTGAGCAGCGATTTCCTCAGGGGTCGGTTCACGGTTATGTGTATTTTCAAGGTGAGAAACAGCGTTAGTGAACTCAGTAAACTGTAAGTGTAAGTTCTCTGGCAGACGGGCAGCGTTCTGGTACTTGTAATTCAGACGACGAACCTTAGGTAGATAGTTGGTTACATGAGTAGACAGAGCTACGCCTTTGGCTGGATCAAACGTTTCAATGGCTCTGATGGTCCAGTACTTGGCTTCGGCAGACAGAGCAGTTTCAGGCAGTGTCCCAGAGACACGACGTACCTCTGAGTATATGATTGGATGCAATTGCTTCATAAGAACGCCTAGAGCAGCTTTGTCCCCGTGGATTTTCCATTGGTTATAAGCGTCAAGGTCACGCTGCTTGTAGTCTATGAAGGCAGGCTTTTGAGCTCCGATATCAGGAGCAGCAGCGATTGGGTTGGTAGGTTCAGTCATTATGCGTAGACGGCGTAGATGCCAGAGACAGAGATAACGTAGTTTATCATGAACGACTGTAGGTCGGCAGAGAACTTCTGCTCTACAAAGCATTCACAGGCTTCAGACGTTTCAGATAGGAGATTTTGTTCCATAATCTTTGTGGGTATAAATCTACCCCTTTCCACGTTGGAACTGCTGTCTCCTAGATCGAAATTAAACTCTGACATTACATACCCTTTTTAACTGATTGTGTTTTACCATTGACATCTGTAGTTACTGTCACTGCAGTGCCATCTGATGAATCCGTAGACTTAGCTACGGTACTAGTGTCTTGCTTGACCAGCTCATCACCGAAGAATGTGTCGTACTTCAGGAACTGGGATTGGCCTATCTCATATTTATCGCTATCTTCTAGATCCGAATTCTTATACTTTATAACGGTTGAGTCGTAGTTGTTATAATCCATGTCAATGAATTTAATATCGAACCTTTCTTCTATCTTAGCTTTGTCCTCGATTGGACGTTGAACCATAGAGAGCATGCCTTCGTATGTTCTCATTGGATTCCTGTCTCCGCCATTAGGACCTGTGATTGGCGCATCTGATCCTTCAACCCACTTACCGTCAGAGTCCATCTTCTTAGGTTTCAACCCCATAGTATTAAAGTCAAGAACTTCGTCTGGGGCTACGGCGTTACAGCCTAGGGTGTAGCGATAAAACTCGTCAGCAGTAGCCAGTGCAGTACTTCCCTCCCCTTGACCAACTAACGTTGGGTTCTCGGCTAGACCTAAGGATACTTGTAGCATAGGGTTGACGAAGGGGATGTAGTAATTGTTAAGCTCTGAGTAAGTCATGGCAGCGCTAAAGTCTACGCTTGTGTTCATGCTGGTAGCCGTGAACGTGTGGGTTACGCTTATGCACATAGCATGAAACGACGGATACGTTGGGTTAGCTTCCAGGATGTCCATAGGATAGCCTGGGGTTATGAATGGATTGAACGGGCACTCGACACGGCCCATCTTGGACCTGGCAAAGACCTGTGTGTAATAGTAATCAGCCGAGGTGAATAGAATACGGTGGTGAGCCGAGATATCACTATCCTCGATTGTGTATGGATTAAGCGTGGCTATTGGATCCCCAGGATAGCGACGTGCCCATCCCTTAGCCAATTGAGCCATAGCATCTCTACGGTTTTGCTGGCTTGAAGCCGAGTCTGTGGTAGGGCTGTTAGCTCCGAACGTGCTTTGACTGAACATGGACAGCCAGCGAGGCATTTGCATGTTCTCTAGCTTGATACCACGACCTTGTTCATATACTCCGATAGCACCTAGAGAGGGTCCTGTGGTAGCCAGCAATGAATAACGCTTGGTCTTGTCGTAGCCAGTGCCTCCATTTACTCCAGCAACTTTGGCTGCAATCGCTTCTCTAATTGATGCTGGAGCTCTGAAATTGGTACGGAAGTTGCCGTCTCCTGAACCCTCCACGTTTTTGACGTTGACTCGGGTCGGAACGTTAAGTTCGTCGTACATAACGGAGAGGCTTGTGTACATTCCTGGGAACAAGACGTTGCAGGATGGGCTGAAGTAAAACGGCATTCTAGGCTTAACAATTGTATCGAGAGCGTGAGTTTCAGCATCGGCAAGGACGGAAGAGTCACCTGTGATGGCAGCATAATTTCTGGCAGCGTCTGCTGATAGCTCAACGTCGGCTCGAATAGGGACCTCAGCGGGACTGGTGAGAGTGATAAGGTCGTAGTCGATAGAAGAGTAGAATTCATTGAATATTCCATAGATGGACGTGACTTCTCCCGATGCCTGCAGGTAGCTGGCTACGTTGGATACAGTCATTTGAGCCTGGACTGACGAGGCTAAAAACATTTGATTAACTGGTGGGATCAGAATAGCTTCACGAGTTCCAGGCACGTCAGGGCAGGGGTCTACTCGGTTGATGTCGGCCTGGATAAAAGCCTCGATAGGGTAATGTCCACCCAGACGCTCGAAGAAGTGCAGTCCACCTTCTACCAATGGTTGATACATCTTTATAAAAGACTCAGAGTAAGCGGCGTTACCTTCTTTGAGTGAACGATTAAATGCAGACCGCTTCATCTGGTTCCAAAAGTTCACCATGACGCCAGGCATCCCAATCAAACGATTATAGTAGTCATCAAGGTCTTCTGGCAACGTTGTAACTTTGCCGTCAGGGTTGTCCTCGGTTAGTTCTTGTTGAGCTGGGGTTCCAGCAGAGTCATGCTTACGTGTGATACCAGCCAAGGCTGTGATTACGCTTGACTTGCTGTTGGCTGTGTCGGCCTTGATTGCAGCTTCTTTCTCGTTAGGGTCGAGGATATCTCCACCGAGCCAGCCAGAGTAGTCAATAAGCATCTCATTGACTAGGTTGTAGCGGTGAACGCAGGAAAAGCTTATACCTACGCTAGCACCTACGTCCTTTGACTTGTGGTAGCTGACTTGAGCAATGAGGCCAGAGAACAATAGCTTGTCCTGGGATTTCATCTCTTCTAAATCAGAAGGATCATAATCCGACATGCGGTCGGAATAGAAGATATGCACTTTAGGGCTGTAAAATCTACCAATGTCCATAAGTCCAGCTTGGGCTGGAACGGAAATATTGGCAGTTGGTAAGCCTCCGATGCCAGAGGTAATAGATATTGAAGTAAAAGGAATTTGTACACCCTCTACGTAAAGTTTTATGTTCTGAAAAATATGGTCGTGATAGGATTTTTTCATATTATTTCAAACTTATTGTTTTTAGAGAAATTTAGCTTAGCAGGGATAACTTGGAGATTATTCTCAACGTGAAACCCTGACACTAGTTTACCTTGAAGAGGTAATATATGATCCACATGCCATACTATACCTGTCATTTCTGTTCTCAATTTGGCTAAGTGATATGCTTCTTGAATAAAAAATTCATTGGCCCAGGAAGGTTGTCTTTCTAACTTGGCCACTCTACGCTTATTGGTATGAAAATTTATCTTTTCAGGGTTTGCTTTGTAGTATTTAGACTTATTAACTTTTACTTTATCTGGATTAAGCTTCACCCAAGCTTTAACTTTGGCCTTCACAACGTCTTTATTTTTTGAGTAATGTTCTTTAGCCTTCTGAGCTATATTGAGTTTATTATCTAAATAATATTTAGCTTTATATAATTTAAGTTGTTCTTTATTATTTAGACTATATATCTTATCTGCTATTCGTTTTTCATCAACATGGGCTTTGGCATACTCAATGTTTCTAGCATTTATTCTAATCTTGTTTTTAAGATAGTATTCCCTATCATATTCAGCTTTTGATTTCATACGTACATTATAATTCAAGATTTGAATATATGGCATACAAATAAAGTATTAAGAGGACTTTTTCCAAACGAGAGTGTATATTTTGGACGTAGTCTATATAAGTGCTAGGAATAGCCTTCATTGGCTCAACGATTTCCAACATCAAGGCTATGAAGTTGTCAGAGAACTGGTTATCGTATAGGCTTGTACGTAGTAATGGTGCCAGGGTAGGCAACGGCTGCATGCCCAACAGGGAACCGGAATATGTTTTAGAAATTAGGCCTTGAAAGGGCTCTGTATTTTCTTGTAAAAAATGCACGGTATATGCACCAGTCACAGGGTCCTGAGGAACGATGCTATCGAACTCGATATAGTCATAGCCTAAGGTAAAGCCTGTGGTCACGACAACTCCTTGGTTTAGAACCTTAATGTCGTAGTAGTCGTCTGTGGTCTGAGAAAGAGTAAACTTGGTTGAGTAACCTGTGCCTAGAATAACGTCTGTCTGGTATATCAAGCTGGACTTCAGCGATATAGTCGAACCTACATCAGGAGCCACTTCACCAATATAGGAGCCTTGATAGCACTTACGGCAAATTCCACCCTTCAAGTGTGAGTTGCAAGCGTGGAGTGAGCGTAGGTTGAGCTTGTACTTACCCTGAGCTAACAAGGCACGAATAGACGTAGGTGTAAGAACATCGCCAGTAGCTATGTTCGTAAGACCTTCTAGTTCCAAAGACGTTTCCGTCACAGCACCTAGCAACGTGCCGCAGTTATCCTCAACGATCTTAACCATAGGTGAAAGCAGGGTGTTTACTGCCTGCACCATTACGGGATTGGTCGTTGGGATATTGTCTAGGACGTCTTCGAAGAGTAGGAAGTTGGCGTAACTACGGCTCATATCGTGTTGCTTTGGTTAGGTGAATATGGTGCTCCAGACGACAGCACAGCAGCCTTGGACTTGTTGCGGTTTTTGCCCGAAGACAGAATCGCAGCACCTCTCTTGATTCTACCAGTTGCAGATAGACGCTGTAGGGTCTGAGATATGTTCTCCGGCATACGGCTGATTGTCCCAGCGGTATTCTTCAAGCTAGCTATCGTGTTATTGAAATTAGTTACTGTTCGTAGTGGTATATTTACAACATTGTTGATAGAGCTTTCCACCAGCAACGCTAGACCCGTGGCCTGAGTAGAGATGCTAGTGATGTCACGCAGTATCTGATTGATAGGATTAGTAAACGATGAGATGATCGACGTGATTGAACCCGTTACAGACTTAACGATTTTGGTAATTGACGAGATCACCCCAAAGACTGGAGTGAAGATACTGGTACGGAAAGAATTCAATGCTCCATTTACGCTACTACCTATGCCAGCCAACGGAGATAAAGCGCTGTTGATGTCTCCAATGATAGACGTCACGGGATCCAGGAAGCCTCCTCCTAGAGATCCAGTAGATAAAGAATATCCCTGAACACCTTGACGGTTCGCAGACCAATCTACTAATGTACCAATGTTAGCACCAGCAACACCGCTTGGCATTCTAGCTGGTAGTGGTATCAAATCCTTAACGATGAATTGCATTGAGAATGGTATGTCTGTGTCTCTATCTGAGCTTTGGCCTACGCCTAGCTCGGATATTGTACCCCTGACAACCATGTTTGGCAGTGTCATCTCAATCAGACCGAAGTTCTTGGCTAGTTGAGTACCGCGCAATAGGTTAGCGTACAGCGTCAAGAAGCTTACGAACCAGTCATTCTCATATGAGTCAAACAGCAAGCCTTGGATGGTCATGATGACTGGCTGCTTACCGAAGTAATACACAACCTCGTTGTCACCGAACGTCTGCATGATCTGCGTCTTCTCAGTGAACGTGGTGTTAAAGCCTGTTACGAAGAAATTGACGAAGGTTCCAGCGTTGAGGCTAGAGACGTCAGCAGCTTGGTCAGTAGGGATTAGCTTACTAGGATCAAAGTCTTTGTTCTTCAGCAGCTTCATCGTAGTGATTGGGCCACGGTCAGACGTATAGGTGCTAGCTGACTTACCACCAGACTGATATAGGGCTCTAGATGCTCTTGAACGAATGATGTTCAGACGTTTATCGGAGTCGGACATAGTCTTATCACCACCAGTCGATGCCCCTACTAGATCTCCAACGGAGCCTTGAGCTACGGTGTCATTGAAAGGTGTGGGGGTAGGAGTATACGAAGGGCCATCATTATTAAGTATTAAAACTTGAGTAAAATCAGCTCCTGGATTTGCAGCGTTAAGGTCATCCAGAAAGATTTTATCATTTATGTCTCGCCCTGGTTGTGAAAAATCTGCCATTACTTAACCTCGAACGTTGTTATCTCAAGCACATATCCACCATTAGACACGACGTCTTGACCAAACAAGCCACCGAACTGAGCGGGTATGTAGCTAAGCCCTTGGCGCTTCTTGCGAATAGCGTCAAACGTGGCATTCACCCGTTGAAGATAAACTTCGTACGGGCTCATCGGTAGCACTTTAGGGATTATCTTTTCCATTTAGTTCTTTTGTATTCTCTTACCATCAAAGAAGTATTCTTTCATAGAAGGAACTCCATTTGGATTGGCTACGCCGTTGGCTGGCTTGGCTCCGTTGACTCCACCGACGAACTTGTCTACGGCTTCAGCAAACTTACCTACGGTTTCTTTGTTGTCCAGAGCAGACATACCATTCATGTAGGTGCTATCGTCGATACGGCCATTCTTACTCAATGATAAAAGCCTGGATCTATCCTTGGCTATACCCTTCTGGACGTCGCTTTGTGTCTTGATAGCACTGACGTCACTTCCACCGATTTGCGGCGACAGAAGCTGAGCACCTGTACTCTTTATTTTACCTACGATGTCCCCGATTGTGCCGCTTTCACCTATATCCATACCAGCAAGGTGAGCAACCTGCAGCCAGTTAGCATTCTGAACGCCATTGGCTGAAAGTTCACGCATTTTCTGAGGTGTCAGCGTGTTAACGTCGACCCCCATTGACCTAGCATATGCAGCACGGTCTTCGGCGCTTACGTCTCCGCCATCTTTCATGATGCCGTAGATCTTATCACTTAATGTGATGTAGCTAATAGCCTGGCTAGCAGAGCCTCCAGGCAATACCTTGTCCAGCTTGGATTTCAGGATAGATTCGGGCGAGCCATTGTCTGTTCCGTAGACAGAACCCTCGTTATAGTCACGGGTTTTAGCCTTGTCAGCGGCAGCGACCAGTTCATTGGCTTTGGATGAGCTGTTATAGCTTTGGTCAACCTTACCCTTACGCACTAAGCGGTCAAGAGCCTGTTGTTTCTCGTAACCAGTGGCCGACATGAATTTCTGTGCGTCTGGATCGCCTTCCATCAAAGCTTTATTGATCTGAGCCAAACCAGCGTTAGCGGCTGAGCCTCGACCACGTCCACCAAAAGCGGCACCACCAGAGCCATTACCTCTACCTGCACCAGACCCTTCAGCAAAGCTGACAGAGCTTATGTCATAGATCTTCGTCCCCTTGTTCAGAGAAACAGCCTTGTCAAGAGAAAGGCCATTGTCACTAGGCTTGACACCGAATAGAGTACGATTAACCGTATCTTCAATTGAATCGCCGACAGCACCCATACGGCTTAGTGCTCCAGACACACCCAATGCCCCTGTTTCCTGCACCGCCATTAAACCATGCTTGACAGCGTTGTATGGAGTAGTGAATATACCCTTGTCAAGTCCTTCTTGTTGTCTGTACTTGGATAAAGCATTGACTGAAGCCGTGTCTGCTCCTGCCAACATAGCAGCAGAAGTCTTTGGTGATATCAAAGCACTGTATTCGCTCAGCTTGGCTGTAGCAGATTCAGGTGATAAGCCCATGTACTCGGTCATGATGAGGTATGCAACCTCGCTAGTGACTTTGCCGTTCTTACCAACACCGCCTGGAATTTGCTGGGCGTATTGGTAGATCATGTCTTGCTCACCCTGGACGCCACGTTCACCAATCATCTTGGAGATCATGCTACGACCCATGGCTCTGTGTGAACCTATTGCTTGTAAAGGATTACCTGCAACACGTCCTCCGAATTGTGACATGTTAGTAACGACGTTTCCGGTTTCGCCACCTCCACGGTATGCGTTTGAGGCCATCATCCCAGCATAAGGCGTTGAGTACATACCAATTGTACCAGCCACGCTTGACTGAGAAGCACCTTCGATTCCACCCATGCGAGCCATCATAGCTGGGGACAGCAATCCACTACGGAAAGCTGCGGAATGAGCTGCGCTAGCACCAAAGGCTGACATTGTTCCCTCATAGGGGGTCAGACCAGCAGCACCGAACATGTATTGACCCTGAGCACCTACTGTGTTCAGCATCTTTTGCATTGATTGTCCACCAGCACCAGCCATAGCTGCCATACGGCCCATAGCTCCACTGAGTTGGTTAGGATTCACGCCAGACATTTGCATCTTGGACATGATCTCTATGGTTTCTTTGAAGTCAGAGGTGTTGGCAATAGCCATGACGACTTTGACTTGTTTCATGATGCCCTCAAAGCGTGAAGACATTTGGCTAGCACTCGTATTGTCCAATAGACCAGCCCTGCTAGACAGATCAGTCAATTGCGAGGTTTCTTGCTGCGTAAACGTCATGTCACGAGCACCGGCTGCAGAGATTTGACCAGCCAGGCCTTGAGCAAATTTGCGAGACATGCCTCCACCAGTGTAACGATCCCCAACACCTTCACCGAAGTTAATGCCTGAGAAGTTGTCACGCAGTGAGCGTCCCATTTGACGTTGAGCAATATACGGGTCTGCAATAGCAGAGTCAAAAGCCATGCTAGCACCTTGGGCGGCTAACGCTGGCAGGAACAATGACCCACCCATAGCACCTAGAGCTCGGCCTGCTGTCATGGCGGTACCAGCTTGGGCACCTGAACCCATTAGACCAAATAATCCTCGGGTTACCCCAGCACCGAAAGCTCCACCAAGTCTATCGGCACCTTTACCTAAGTATTTGTAAGCAGCAAACGTAGCTAAACCTGGGACAGCCCAGTTCTGAGCGAAGCTTGCAGCACCGTCCATGGGACGATTAACTAGAGAGTCATAGTACGGAGCAGTTTGTTGCCAATAGTTCCCACCATAGTTAGAACCTCCGCCTGCGAATGGGTTTACAACTTGGTTGAAGGCTTGGCCAAAGCTTGGTGAGCCTCTTCCATACGTATTGCCATTAGGTCCTTGATATTGAGGACGAAATGGGCTTGTATACGACGGGGTTAAATAATTGGGATCGATACCCCAACCACCACCATTTTGATTGACGGAGTTGAGGGGATCTGCGAACGAGTTAAAGCGTGTATCCGCTTGTGTGCGGAATACGTCGTTGCTATTGGAGAACATTGCCATGTGTAGATTTTAAGTTTAGCTACCAAGATTTTCAGGCAACTTGATGCCGCTAACTTTGAAATTACCCTCAGCGTCCTTAGTAACCTTAGGCTTAACTGTTTTCCAGTATGCATATTCTTCCTGCATGCTGCGTTCCATCTCGGCTTTCTGCTCTTCCAGGTATAGCTCCATGTTAACGTAGTCATTCCACGTATCAGTTAGCTTTCTTTGTATCTCAGTGTGATGGGCTGCAGTGACTAACGCGGTTTGAACGAAGATTTTGTTCTTCGTTACTTCCTTGTTAGCCTTCATGATCAGGTATTCACGTAAAACTATGTCTTTAGAGGAGCCTAGCTTAGGGAGTTCGACCCCAGACACATACAGCTCCATCCTCTGACGTGCCCAGGGTCGTTTTAGAAATTTGCTTCACCCTCACGACAAGCGGCGTCCATCTTTTGATCGAACTTGACTAGAGCTTCGCTTAGAGCACCAATGACTACAGCAGGTAACTTACCAATCATCTCACGACGCTCTTTAATTTCGACTTTCTCATAGTTCTTACCAGCGTAAGCAATCATTGAGTAAATCAGGTTTAGGAATGCACGTTGCTCTGTAATCGTAGCCATGAGCTCGAATTTAGAGCCGTCAAGCTCACGAGAGATGGCAGTGATGTCGTTTGCGGAGCGAGCTCGGAACGTAACTTTTAGTTTACCTTTAATGGTAACTTCCTCTTGATATTCGCCTTGGAAAATCATTTCGTCAAAGATAGCCAGGAGTTCGGCTTTGTCATACTGCGGCTTATTCGCGTCTGCAGCAGGTTCAGTCTTTATTTCTTCTTTGACTGCTTTTGCAGATGTTTTGTCTGTCATGGTTTTTAAATCCTCTTTATGTTGATGTTGCCACTATGGCCTGTGTATTTTAGCAGTAGGACGGGCGAAAGTCCAGGCTTTAAAACTTGGATTAGGCGTTGTTCATAATTTTTGTAATTTTTTAAAAGCCATCGACTGTGAATTTCGCACAAGCGTGCGAAAATAGGCTAAAAATAGCAATGTTGCCTTATTTTTATGATTAAGATGTGAAAATTGGGCGTCAAAATCCATTTTGTCTTGGAGATTGCTTAAAAATTAAGCAAAATGACGTTCTGAGACAAAATGAGTAAAATTTTGTCATTGACTCTTGACTTTTAAATAAAAGATATGCTTGAATTCTGAGACAAACAGGACAAAATGACTTTTCACTTTGTCACAGACTTTTAAGTAATAAATTAAGGTGATAAATTAGTTTTAGACAAAAAGACAAAACTTTTCCAAAAAATATACCTACTTCTACAGAAATAAAAAATTTCGAGGAAAAATATTCATCAAAATACACCCTCAAATCACGGGAACCCCTTAGTCTTGGAAAAAGGTCCTCCTTATAT
>CALMKR010000152.1 GCA_937867625.1 uncultured bacterium
TGCTAGGAGTAGGATGCCAAGTAAGCTTACCTAGAACACCGTGACCGGCTCTGTAAGTAGTTAAAGCTAGAAGGACCTTCAGTGGATGAAGGCGAGCGGTCCGGATTTCATCGACATTGGTCAGTACCCCCTGCACGAACTTTGCGTTATCCGACAGAGGTTGTAACATGCCGATGGAAGTAAGCTTACCTAGATTGCGCATCAAGGCTTCAGGCTTCATACCGGGCAAAAGAGCGTCCCAGACACGAGTGTCGTTGAGCATTTCCGTAGGCAGAACTTCACGAGGAAGGTCGTAACCCTTGATCATGGCTATCTTGGCGTCCAGCGTCATGGAGTCACCCTTGACTTGTTGAGCTGCCCACATGATCATTGGATACTTGCCACCAAGCTTGAGTTCGACTTCTGGATTGGCGATGACGTCGAACGTTGCGTTCTGCTCGACAGTACCCCACGGGTGAGACTTACGTAGGAGGTCACGCATACTCCAGCCGTCGCGCTGGCCATACTTGATAGCCTGGAAAGCTATCTGGTCAGCCTTGCGTTCCAGGAACCAGTTCTTGAAAGCCTTGCGGGTGCCGGTGCCCCAACCACCAAGTTGATCAACGAACTCAGCCAAATGCAGGATGTGGGTACCGATACGGGCCACAGCATTGACTGCCAGTCGCGCATAATAGCGATCTTCTTCCTTGACAGCCAGCTTCATGACCGCTGCTAGAGCGAATAGGGCTTGATCATTTTTGGCGGCGCGGCCATTGTGGGAAACATCAACGATCATGTCCACAACACGACGGGCGTCTTCACCAATACAGGTCATCAGGTTGTCAAACATCTTGATGGTGTGGGCACCTTCGCTGCCGTAGTAGGTGCTGCCTTCCGTGCCGAGGATGAGGAAGCGTTCCAAGGCTACCCACGGGGTTACTTCGAAGGTTGGATTTCCGGCGTGGTTGGGAATCATCTCAGCTTCACGGCCTGGTATTGCCCGGCTGATAGGCGTACGAACCAGAGGAGCTGGAGTGCGTACTGGACGTGGTCGTGTAGCTACGACGTGAGAGAACTTGGTGGTCATTTGGTTTCCTTCGATTTTTCAGGTTCAGGCATTAGGCCTAAGGCTTGTTTTTCGGCAGGAGTCAGCTTCGCCAGGGCTGCCTTCTTTTTCAACTCTTCCTCCTGTTCAGGAGAAAGTTTGATTTCGTAAGTGACTTGGGCTTTACAACTCTTTCCACAAGAGTAGGAAGCAGCACCAGTGCCATCGGAACACTTTATGCGATATATGGTGTACAGGTCACGACCCCTCACTTCACTGACCTTGCAGCCATCTTCTAAAGTAAAGAGGTGTTTTTCTTCGAAAGCTCTCCCCGTCATAGGATCTGTTCTTTCGTAATTGCAACCCGTGACTAAAAGAAGAAGCGTCACTATGAGAAAAAAGAGCGCACCGTGTTTGAGATTTGATTCCATGGTTTCCTTAAATGTTTATCTGTCCGTACAACTCTTATACCAAGAACCTTGCGCTTCTTTTAGCTAAACAAAAACATTACTTCAACGCCCCTCCAGCCGAAGCCAGAGGGGAGAAGGTGTAACTGGTTTTGCACATTGGAAACCGTGCCGTCTTTAGATACGCTTCGTCATAGGCATTCTCCTTTGGTTATAAGGTGGATCACACTACAGGGGAATAATTGGGGGAGGTATGTTATATGCTGTCCGACGGGGGTTTTCAAGCATAGAGAACCGTCGAGTTGCTTTCGACCTCCCCGAAACTGGGGGGAATTAGGATGAAGAAGTATGTTGATTGACCTGGGGGGAATCTTAACAGGATAACCCAAGCGCATTCGACCTCTTCACATATTACTTATACCAGGGCTACGGCTGTTTGTTGAAAATGCTCTGGTGTCAGAACGTCCAGCATGTTTGTGCCTCCGACCTTTTGCAAATCCCACATTTCGCTGTAGAAAGCCTGATCAATACAGCCCTGCCCAAACAGCGGCATCATGAATTCAGCGTCGGCCAACGGACCTGCTTTGTCTTTGAGCAGTTCGTACTGTTTCTTGGCAATCATGACATTCATCACGATATCGCCTGGGCTGTTGCAACCCAGCAGGAGAATTGCCAACCCGGCAGCAGTCACTGGCAGGCCAATGAATTTACAACGGCCATAACCGACTTTGACCATGAACTCGCTTTGTTCCAGATCTTTATCAGTAACCATCAGATGTCCGCGAAGTTTCTCAGCATCGAGAACCATCTTCGCTATAAACTTGGATTCTTCCAAGTCTTTAGCATCACGGCGGATATTTGCCATGAACCTGTCATGCCACGCATTGAAGGTATCGATTTGAATTTGTTTCAGATTAGACATGTCTAGCTCCTTTAAATTGTAGACGGTTTATTGCAAATCTCTTATACCAATTATGGAGCTTGATTTGTAGGAAGTATGTGGTTAAAATATAAAGTACAGATTTGTCTGTTGGTCGAGCTTCTTGAGAAAAGTCCTACCCTCACTCGACTGACTAGGGGCTAGTGCAATGCTAGCCCCGCCCTTTACTATATGAACAGGATTATAATGTCTAACAAGTATTTGACTAAACT
>CALMKR010000153.1 GCA_937867625.1 uncultured bacterium
TTGTTTCTCGAATAAACCGACAGCACCGTCTCGATATCCTTTGAGACCACAAACTTTATCTAAAATAAATCCGAGTGAAATTTTTTTGGTCCGTTCGTTACCGCCCTCATATATCGGCAACGTTGGATATGTTTCAGCCAGCTTCAATGCAATATCGTTGGCAACAATCGGATTTTTGAAAAATGATCCTGCCGTACCCACCACCTTCCAGTCAGGGAATTTGTCGGCGCGAATTTCTACGACCGCCGCACGGATTTCTTGAAGAGTTGGCGATTGATCGAGGAACCGTTCAGCTAAATCTTTATAGGTTAACTGGGGTTTAGCACTCGTTGTAAGAGTAAAGATAACTGCCAACACAATATAGTGTTTCCCTTCGGGGTGTTTGAAGATTGAATCACGATAGGCAAAACGACATTCGTCATGAGTGAGCATGTCTATAGAATGTGACAAACGATTGTATACTCGCACCATAGTCACCACCTGACTTGCCTCCACACCATAAGCTCCCACATTTTGCACCGGCACTGCCCCGACCGAACTAGGTATCGCTGTTAGATTTTCAATACCCCACCACCCCGCTTGAACGGTATGACTAATCAGCGTATCCAAATCTTCCCCTGCACCTACGGTACACACAACCGCATGTGTATCAGACATCACCACCGAGTCGATTCCTGTAATGGCAATTTTGACAACAACACCAGGATATTCGTTATCAAGCGCCAATACATTTGAACCAGCGCCGAGCACAAAGAGCGGCAAGTGCCGCTCTTCTGCAAACGTTACCGCTTCTGCAACCGCTTGTTCCGTCTTTGCAACCATGAAGTACCGGGCGGTACCACCAACTTTTAGAGTTGTGTGAGAAGCCAGCGAGACGTGTTCCTCGATCACCAAATCATCCATAGTTTTATTGACAGCCTACTTCTGGCGCTCGACCGGCCTTAAGATTACCTGACACACAGGTAGCCGTTGGCGCAAAAGTAGGAACGGCCTTGGCACCTCGTGCCAGCGTTTCAATCGCCTTATCTGTCATAATCTGGCGGCGTTCAGGTTTAGTGGTTGATGCCTCTTGTCCGAGCTGGTAATACAAATACGCCAAACTCGCCCACTGTTGTGCGTTGTCAGGTGATGTAAGAACGCGCTTTTCGTACAAGGCCGCCAAATCTTCATACCGCTTCGCCTGGTTCAGAGCCGAAAAGACAAAGTCACTGCCAGCGAGACGATCTTTGAACTCAGGGGTGGTTGAAGCAATCAGACTCTCTGCCTTGACGGTGTCACCAGTGAACAAAAGTGACGCATAGTAGTATTCACGCGCTTCATCATTAGATTCATCTAAAGCAAAAGCCTCAGCGAAGAATTCGCGAGCAGTTGGATTATTCCCAAGCGCAATTTCAACTGCCCCCTGCTGAAGAATAATAGCCTGCTTCTTCGGTGATAATGCGCGAGCAGTTGCTAGCTCTGTCTGTGCCTTTACATTATCTCCAGTAGCACGATAGTAGCTCGAAAGGAAAACATGAAGACGTGCATCGCCTGGCTTTTTTTCTACCATCGTATGAAGTGCCCGTTCAGCAGAAGCCAAGAACTTATCTTTAATGGCCGGATCAACCGAACCAGGATTTTGAGCAATACTCATTGCTTGCTGAGCAAATTGTTCGACGATTTCTTGTTCTGCAAATGAATTGAGTGCAAGCACCTCTTCGAATGTTGCCAAGCGTTTGGTGACATCTTGTTCACGAAACGCATCAATGATACCGGTAGCAGCACGCATGCCTGGCACATTCACGACATACACAACCATAACCGCTACTACCACAACCAGCGGAGCAACGATTTGTGTCACGAGAGGTGTTGGTATTGAAAACTTCATCACACTTCCCCATTCCTTACTATAGTAACTGTGCACGAGCGCAAGCAAGACTGCGAAGAAGATGTAACTGATAATATTATCAAACACGACTAGATTGTGTGTGATGTAACCGATCGTAAGACCGACCAAAATACCTCGTTCAAGTACTGGAATACTGCTTTCTTCCCGCCAGGCAACAATGACTAAATAGTAAAAGAGGGCAGCAAAAATACTGGCGTACATTACCAAACCGACGACACCCCCGGCAATCAGCCAGTCGAAGACGATATTGTGAACACGGTCAAACCACTGTTCCTGACTGTACAAATGTGGATCGTACTCCGCATTGAACACATAGTTGAAGTTACCGTTCCCCCAACCAAAGACCGGTCTTTCCTTTACTCCTTCAATAGACATTCCCCAAATAGTTGAACGTACCTTAAGGTCACTGCCGAGGTCAATGTTAGCAATACGAGCAAGCGCTGGAGTACTTTGAATATACGCTGAATCGCGAACCGCAAAGAAACCAGCAAACATCACTGCCAACACCACCGCTGCCATCAACGCATAACGACGAATCTGTGGTAGTTTGGCAGCAAACAGAACTACATAAGCAACAGTAGCGAGTGATCCGGCTGCTAAACCGATAGCCGTACCACGCGTACCTGTTTGGAGTAATACAAACACAAACAGTGCCATAAGAATACCGTAGATGATGCGGTATGGTAGTACGCGAGTGCGTACAAAAAGTAACGCTACAATAAAGATGTGGAAGAGCATGTACACGGCCATATACGCCGCATTACCAAGGGTACTATCAACACGAGTAGTCCCCGTTGAAAGCTGCGCCACTCCTTGAAAAGCCACCAGAGCGGCGACACCAACTGTTGTGTTGAGGAAGTAGGTCCAGACAGTCCGACTCTTGAACATTGCCGCCAACACGAAGAAATAGAAGAACACATGCACAAGCGTGACATACCCGTCCATTCGTTCAAAGTTACTCCATAAGGCAGTGGTGACATGTTCAGCCATCATCGTTGAGATGAACATTGCCGCGAGCAAACCACCAAAAGTCGCCAAGAGCCAAGAGAATCGTGGACGAAATGTTTTATCAAGGAGCGCTAATATAATATAAGACGCCAAAACGATCTCAACAATGACACGGAACCAGAAATTCTTACCGGTAATGTACGGGAAAAAATTTTCATTTGCTACATAAAGTGTTAAAAACGGTACCGCAAACAACCCTACATAAATAATGCCTTTCAAAATATCTTTCATCCCGTTAGACGAGTACGACTGAGTGGACATGTGTAAAACTTTAATGTTAATTAAATTATCCTAGTTAGCCGACCCAATGGCGTCTAACAGGATTCATATGGCTACTACTATACCACAAGGAAAAACGGGCTTGTCCCTAGACGAAACGACATTACTAGTGTCTTTCTGTGGAATGAAGCCAAAAAATTGAGGGGTATATACATCTACTCCAAGTTCCAAAAGGCGACCATATCCCGCCCCATAATATGAGACAACCGGTCTGCCGAAGGTCGCATACTTGCAACAAATAGCGCTTGTTCTTCTGCCGAAAGTAGTGTTTCAATGGCTGGCTCTGGCGGAAAAAGAGGTCCAATGGGACGTTCTCTAAATTTTTTGACTGCTGTTTTTATACGTATGATACTCCGCTTTATAAGACCGGGGTTTTTTGGTGGTTCGGGTGGCGGCGCAAGATGACGGAGGCTTTTGGGGATGACCGTTTTTGTAACTTCAAGATATTCATACAATTCGGACATTACTTTTAGTGGGTCTGCCACCAAATCTTCATACGCAATGATGTGTAAGTTTACCGGTGCGTAATACTCGCTAAAATGAGCCAAGTGATCAGCATAATAACTTTCAGTCTGCAACGAGACCTCTTCAGCCAGATAGGTGGCGGCACTCTGATTCTTGGCTCGAGCATCTATATCACGATGCGCCACATACGCGGCCAATGCCCGCTTCAGTGGGTGACGAACAATGACAAACAATTTTGTCTCACTGTAGCTCGTCGCAATACGTTTGGGAACTTGTGCGTTAATAAGGTAGCCTGGCGACACATCACCACACAGCAACCCACTCTTTCCCTGCGAAGGACAGATTCGTTCCTCATACCAATCAAGTCCTTTTTTGGTGAATGCTTCGGTATTAAAAAAATTTCCCGACGGTATAACATCAACAATTTCATCATGTTCAGCGAGCCATGTAGTAACTTGTGTCAAT
>CALMKR010000154.1 GCA_937867625.1 uncultured bacterium
AGTCAGAAGATAAACTCATGCCGGTTCCAAAAGCCATGGAGCCTAAACGCCCACGAATAGCGTACGTAGATCCTAGTGATATAGTTCTTATATCTACACCTGGAGAGCCCACGGCTATTCGAATAGCATGTTCTACGCAAAAAGGAAAAGGTGAGGTTGCAGTCACCATAGGCGGTGCAACCATCATCTTTCCCGTCAACTGCCCTGTACACCCAACTCCACCCTTTAATTGAAAAAAGACGCAAGCCTAAGCTGCGTCTTCTTTCCTTGCATTTACTTGCCACCAAACAACGCTGAGAAGAATTTCAGTATCGCTATCCAGATCAAGTAGATTATCAAGGGGCCGAAGCAAAACCAGAACAGTATGGTCATAACAATTCCTTTGGTTAGGGAACCCACTTTTTCTCGTACCGTTTGGGGAATACGGTTTTATCTGTGACCACGATTTTGTCGCGGCCAAGATCAATAAGGACTGGCTTCCCAGTCTTCAACGAGTAATGGACTATTGGAACCGTCACGTATGACAGCCACAAATGGATCAGCAGCGGGATAACCGCCACTATCAATATCAGAAACCACACCAACTTCGAGTCGGTCTGGGGAAGAAGCTTCGTACCAGTTTGAATAACCATCTAAGTGCTCCTTGTAGGTGTTCCAGTACGTTAGCTGATACCTACCCTTGCGGTAGTTACCAGGACCAGCGTTATAGGCTATAACAGCCGCTTTCACTGATCCAAGCATCAGGTAGTACTCCCGTAGAAGTTTAACCCCGGCTGCTATATTTGCCGTTAGTTCGAATGGCCCATGGTTGACCTGCATTACTCCGTTAGACGGTCCATGTTTTGCGTTTTGTTTGAACGATGACTCTATCCTCGCAACAGTAAGTATGTCAGCGATTCTTGGGAAGTCTGCAAAGGCAAACTTTTCAGCTAGAGCCACAACACTGGCCGGAGGCTCAATGAAGCTTGATTTTCTCTTGGGTTTCGTCCGAAGGGGACTCGGATTTACGGGCGCTGAAGAGGCCAGGGGTGGCAACAGCGGGGCCGGGGTGGCCGTGCTGTTGAACGGGAAGCTGTCGCGCGGCGCCGCC
>CALMKR010000155.1 GCA_937867625.1 uncultured bacterium
AACAGTCGCCTGAGCTCGTTCGTTGAACCCACTTGCATGAATTATGCAAATGGGAGTCCTTCTCCCGAAGTTACGGACGCTTTTTTGCAGAGTTCCTTAAGCATAGTTATCCCATACGCCTTAGTGTACTTACACCTGTCTACGTGTGTTCGATTCCGGTACGGTTTTTTATTCAATACAGAGAGCTTTTCTTGGAACCAAATTTTCGTAGGACACAGATACCAATCGTACCGAAGTACGACGGCATCAAGCTCATAGATTTACCCGGAGGATTATCTACGAGAACCCAACCATTGCGGGTCTCCGAAAACACAGTTCGTCATTCTCTGCACACGCGAATAAAAAGTTCAGGAATATTAACCTGATATCCATCAGCTCCACCTTTCGGCTATGCCTTAGGACCGACTCACCCTGCCATGACTGCCATGGGACAGGAAACCTTAGACATTCGGCGATGGAGGTTTTCACTCCATTTACGTTACTCATACCAACATTTTCACTTCCCGTACCTCCAGCAAATCTCACGATTCACCTTCATCGGCATGGGGAACGCTCCGCTACCACGCAATAATTATATTTATTACATCTCCAACTTCGGTTTTTAATTTGAGCCCCGTTGAATTTTCGGCGCAGAATCACTCGACCAGTGAGCTGTTACGCACTCTTTAAAGGAATGGCTGCTTCTAAGCCAACCTCCTGGCTGTCTGAGTAATCCCACTTCCTTTACCACTTAATCAAAAATTAGGGACCTTAGTTAGGAATCTGGGCTGTTTCCCTCTCGACTACGGCGCTTATCCGTCGCAGTCTGCCTCGTATACCATACATAAGGGTATTCGGAGTTTATCAGGATTTGCAAAGGTTATTCACCTCAACTAGTCCAAATAGTGCTCTACCCCCCTTACTTTGATAAATACGGCTATACCTAAATATATTTCGCGGAGAACCAGCTATCTCCGAGATCGATTAGCTTTTCACTCCAACCCACGAGTCATCCAATAGACTTGCAGCTCTAAATGGTTCGGACCTCCATTCGACTTTCGTCGAACTTCATCCTGCTCATGGGTAGCTCTCCCGGTTTCGGGTCTAGTGTACGTGACTTAGCGCCCTATTCAGACTCGCTTTCGCTTCGGCTCCGGATGTTTCTTCCTTAACCTTGCCACATACAACTAAGTCGTTGGTCCGTTCTACAAAAAGTACGCGGTCACTAAATAGATTGCTCTATAAGCTCCCACTCTTCATCAGCACACAGTTTCAGGTTCTATTTCACTCCCCTCTCGGGGTTCTTTTCACCTTTCCCTCATGGTACTAGTTCGCTATCGATCATCTATAGTATTTAGTCTTGGATCATGGTCGACCCAGATTCAAACCGGATTTCACGTGTCCGATCTTACTTGAGAATATATTGCAACATATGTACGCGCTTATGAATACGGGGCTGTAACCCTCTTTGGCTTACCTTCCCAGGTAATTTTTCTTCACGGAACACACATTGTCTGCTTTACAGATTGCAGTAAATATACCTCGCAACACCACCGCACCAACGGTCTGTCCTTACAGTGGGGTGGTTTAGACTGTTCCCGTTTCGCTCGTCACTACTCAGGGAATCTCGTATTTGATTTCTTTTCCTCTGCTACTGAGATATTTCAGTTCACAGAGTGTCCTTCCGCCAGAGGCGGATCACCTTAAAAGGTGGGGTTTCCCCATTCGGAAATCTTGGAGTATGGCGCTTCTAAACAGCTTCTCCAAGCATATCGCAGTTTGGCGCGTCCTTCTTCGGGTATAGATGTCAGGGCATTCACTGTGTGCCTTAATGTAGTATTTCTTCCATCGCTTTTGTGTACACTCTCACTACTAATTGCTTTTTACTCATCACAACTTTTTCCTAGATTATGTACAAGAGCATGCTCAAGTAATAATCAGTACACAAAGAAGGTGAAGGTTTCAAATTTAAAAGAGGTAGTCCATCCGCACGTTCTCGTACGGATACCTTGTTACGACTTAAGCCCAGTCAATATCTCTACCA
>CALMKR010000156.1 GCA_937867625.1 uncultured bacterium
CACCGAGGATTCCGCGCTGCTTTGGGTTCTTGAGGATATTCTGCAGTTCCTTGAGCTGGTCCGCGACTGCGAACACCTGCTTACTACTCTCACCCACGGTCGCGACACTCTTCTCAACATGGAGGAGCTTGGCGCCCACACTTTCCTGAATCGAACGAATCTGCTCGTTCACATCACGATTGATCTGCTGCATGAGCTCACGACTTTCCTTAAATTGCATCTGACTCCCCTCGCGCGATTGCTTCGCCTGTTCGCTCATCTGGCTCTGGACGGTACGCGACAGTTCCTGCATCTGTTGCTGCATGAGAAGGAGGGACTCAGGAGTCTGCGCTGGCTTGTCTGCCCGCACAAAAAAGACATAGGCCACCATCCCAATCAAAACTACTAACAACACCAAAACGGCAAGAAGAAGCATTTCCATAATGTCGATATTCTACCACAACACGCGATACGCACAGTGGGTACCTTTACGCTCATTTTGAGAGGTTCATAATAATACCTACGTACGGGCAGCGTACGAGTAAAAACAAGTACAACGAGGAGGGATAGCATGGCAAGAACTGTTGTTGTCGAACGCGAAAGCGAAGTCCGATTCTTATTCCATTTTTCTGAAGCGTCGCGAGAATTTCGCGAGCGTATGATCGGATGGTTGAAACGTCGTTTTGACGACATCATCCTGCTTGTTGATTGGCGACAAATACAGGACACCCTCATCGTTGTCGTTAAAAGAGCCGAAGCAGCATTTGCGTTCACTGCTTTGAATCAAGAGATTCAGCGTCGAGCATTGTTCAAATAGGCCGCTCCACGCACGACTGAAGTCCCGGCCTGCCGGGATTTCCTTTTATATGCTACAATCACCGTACTAAATCGAAAATTATATGTCACTACACACTTCACTTCGTGATTCCCTCAAAGAGGCCATGAAAGCCAAAGATGCTGCCAAACTCCGCACCGTACGCAGTATCATGACGGCTGTCACCAACGAACTGGTTGCCACCGGCCAGACTCCCCAGAGCGAACTTGATGACGCTGGTGTACTTACCGTCATCAAACGCCTCGCCAAGCAGCGCAAAGAATCAATCATCCAGTACGATGCGGCAGGACGCGCTGACCTCTCAGAACCAGAGAAGGAAGAACTCGTGGTACTTGAAGCCTACCTCCCTACTCTCATGAGCCAAGACGCAATTCGTCCGCTGGCAGAAGCCAAAAAGGCCGAACTCGGTATTGAAGACAAATCAAAGATGGGCATGCTCGTTGGCTCCTTGATGCGCGACCTCGCCGGTCAGGCTGATGGTG
This sequence comes from uncultured bacterium, assembly GCA_937867625.1. Taxonomy (GTDB): domain Bacteria; phylum Patescibacteriota; class Minisyncoccia; order Phycocordibacterales; family UBA918; genus OLB19. Next base: position 1,297 of record CALMKR010000156.1, read on the forward strand.
GTGACGTGAAGGCGGTGGTTGAATCACTTTTTTAATCATGGGATACGTCGAACGACCATCAAAATCTCCAGCAGAAATACTTGCTCAGTTAGACGAGCAGAATGCTGTCCGTCTCGCCGAAATGCGTTTTCGTTTGACTAAAGATTACGGTCTTGATAGTAAAAATGATAAAAACAACACGCCGACTGAGATGTCGATTACTCTTGGAGCAAGCAACAGAGTAACGCGAGTTACTTTCAGAGCAAAAGGCCTCACTGTAACGTTCGAAATCACCCCCACGGACGTTTGCGAAGTTGGACGGTCTTCATTAAACAGTGGCGGAGGAACATCCCACAACGAGACCGAAAGCGGTTCAGTTTCGGTTATGGAAGACGAGATAGCTTCAGAATATAAGAGTCTTCTCAATAATTATTTTGCCGATTTTCCCGGACAACGTCCGGAGTAGTACTTGACATTAGTTTAAAATAAGTTTTAAATGTATAGACCATCAGTTAGGTGGGGCAAGGAACAGAGAGTTCTAATGACCAAGGGAAGCAATAAAGCGGTGCCTCGTCCTTCGACGCCGAGGGTGCACACCCCCTATTGGGGCAACAACGTCGATGACGACGGACTGGTCGAGCATCTGATGCGGACCGAGTCCCAGTTCCTGGGAGATGTGGGTGTGTTCATGTACCACGCTGCACCGGGACCGATTCAGCTGGGCACACGGGCAGCGGCGCACTGAACCAAGGTCTCCGTGACCTTCAAAAAGAAGTTGGGCACCCCGCGGTGCCCTTTTTCAGTGTATATAAGCTATTGCATCAAAAATGTATATGTGGGACAACTAATAATAAGGAGGTGTCATGATGAAATCATTCCTTGATAAACATCCTCCGCTTGAATCTTCCATCAAGCCTGATGAACGTGAGGCATTCAACGCTGCTCTCGAAGAAGCCAAGCAGGCAATTGAGAGACGACGTGTGGTTGAAGCAATCAGACGGGCACGCCAAGCATGGTGGGAGCAGTTGCCGCAGCTGGCAATTGATGCAGAAAAAGTCATAGCGGAGCGCAATGGCGATCCTACTGACGACCTTGGAGAGGACTAGTTCCTTGCCAGGGTCGATTTTTTATAGTTTAATCAGTGCGCCACCTGGGGGATGAGTAACATCATCAAGGAGGCGAGAAGTAACGTGAACAATAAGGATGGCAAAAAGCCAACGGAGCGAAGGATACTTGTCACAGAGTTTTCGGGCGTCGATGAGATGCTCGGGAAGCTGCGGCAAGAAGCGGGGCTGGCTTTCCATTGGTTTCCTGCACCCAGTGCGCAGGTAGAAATCCATACTCGGAAGGTCGAGGACTACGACCAGCTCTGCATTCTCCTCACCGCCAGTAAAACGCCGTTTGTAACGCGACGAACGTATCGCGGTCCAGAAAACGAGCGTTTCGCCTGAGGCAGGCGACAACAAGCAAGAGCTCGGACGCACACCTTCGTGCGCCCGGCTCATTTTTATTTGTGTAAACATATTACACCACACTTTTCTCAAGTACGAGGTGAGAAATGGGACGGGACCCATTTCGCAAGACTCATCTAGAATCTTTGAGTGATGACGAAAAGAGTCAGATGAGTAGACAGTTCTTGTAAAGAAAGACCTCGTACTTAGTTGTATCTAAAATAATTCCTTGCCGTGAGTGGCTGCGAGCGCTTCAAGGGTCACCGCGTCTTCTATCCGAAACTCCCCTACCTTCGTGCGCCTGAGGTTAAACAATGTAGCCGGATAGTCGAGTCGTCGTCCGAGCTCTTCGGCGAGTGAGCGGATGTATGTCCCACTCCCTACCGCAAATCGCACCGTCACAAGTTGAAATGGTTTACTATCATGTATGACAGTTTTGTTTGCGAGGATTTCGGCAGCATCTACCCGCATCGCGCGCTCTGGTACACCCTCGGCTTGCTCACCTTTTTTCTCCGCCGCCCGCGCGCGCTTGTACATCGGGACACCGTCGACCTTAATGGCACTATAGGCTGAGACTGGGAGTACGATATCACCAAGGAGTGTCTTGAGGGACGCCGCGATGGTGTCGAGCGGAATCAGGGTCGATACTTCCTTCTCTTCAAGTACCTCCCCTTCCATATCACCGGTACTGCGACGCTGACCGATAAGTATCTCAGCGACGTACTCTTTATCCAGCTTCACGAGACTGGTGAGCGTCTTCGTGCCTGGCCCCATACCCACAACCATCAGTCCGGTCGCCAGTGGATCAAGCGTCCCGGCGTGTCCAACTTTCTTCACTTCGATAATCCGCCGGACGCGCGCTACCACCCCAAAGGACGTGAGACCTTTTGGTTTATCGATAAGGAGAATGTTTTCGGGGATAGACATACCGCATCCTACCGAAGGAAGTACTCACTGGTCAAGTTTTCTACAATACTAACAAATCAGGATTAAGGGTCATGATGAGGCCTAAAAGTATCATCAGTACTCCACCAATGAGGAGTGAGAGACGTGAGTACTTCGCGCCATGGGCCTCAAGTCGGGTGAAGCCCCAGATAGCGAGTCCAAAGACGACGAAGTCGTCGATCATGTAACCGAAGGTATAGACGAGGATGTACCACTGCCGCTCGACAAAGGTCAACATATTGATATCAAGAATCTTCGTGTACGCCTGCGGAATACCAATAGAGCAAGCGAACTCAATAATATTCACCGAAAAGGCAATCACGATAATCGCAAGTACTGTCGTGATGGTGAGTGGCTGATTGATAACTGCCTTCAACTTACCAATGGTCTTCGTTTGCGAATCAATATCCGTGATATCGCACACGAGCGCAGTTGCTGAACTACGGTACCAACGGTAGAGGAAAAATGTTCCACCGGAGAGCGCCAAGATACCGACGAGTGGTGTCACGATTTCATCAAGCGCGACGAAGTCCCACGTCTTGTACCAGACATTAAGGATGAGATTGTACATGATAGCCTCCGCCACAATAAAGAGTCCGGCGAGGAAGAGCATCTTCTGCCTACTCCCCGCCTGGGCCAAGAGCATGAGGAAGGTAATGAGCACCCACATTGCACACGGATTAAAACCATCG
>CALMKR010000157.1 GCA_937867625.1 uncultured bacterium
GATTTAACTAGTAGTGGTTATGGGTTATATGCTTTAATAACACTTTCAAATGGTTGTACATATCAAACACCTGTATACAATGAATACGTGCTAAATTCTGTTGTACATAGTAACGTATTTGTAGGAAATTGTACATGTAATGGTATAGCTGACGGTTCTTTTGTAGCGACTCCTGCTCAGCTAACTGTAGGATTGGCGACACTTGTAGATATTGATTTTGAGTTATATGATTCAGGTTTATCTTTAGTAGATTCTTCTACAGGGTTAGCTTATGGGTATACTGGATTAGCTGCAGGTAGCTATACGCTTGAGATGACAGAAAATTGGTCTAACGGAACAAGTTGTACTTTAAGTACAGTTAGTATAACTGTTACTGAACCAGCTGCTTTGGTTATAGGCGGTACGCACATACCGCAGGTATGCTATGACGGCGTTAATTCTGGTAGTATAGATATTACTATATCTGGTGGTACCGGCCCATATGATGTATACTTCGATACTATTGAAGTGCTAAGTAATGTTTCAAGTCCAGTAAACTATCCTATTAATACTATAATACCTGATGATACTTATCCTCTTTCTGTAGTAGATGCTAATGGTTGTACTTATGACCATACTGTTGTAGTTATTAACCCAGAAGAGATAGGGGCTACATATGGTACTAGAGTTGGGGTAGTCGATCTCTTATCTATTTCAGGTGGGGTAGCACCATATGCAAGCGCTGAATTATATGACTCTAGCTTTGTTTCAGTGGGCTTCTTTAATACAGCTTCTTTACCTGCTTCAATAGGAGCTTTAACTCCAGGTGATTATTATATATTAATTACCGATACTAATGAGTGCGTTAAATCGTTTGGACCTATAACTGTTTCTTAATTATGAATTTATGTTGCTTAACTGAAGAAGAAGTGCAGAACATTATAGAGCATATATATGATCTATGTGACTGTTGTGAGACAGATATCTATGATGATACGCTGTTTGATGATTTATCTTTTGATGATATAACAGACCAATATGACTAACGCTGGTTACATCTCTACTACTCAGGCTGCTGTCCTTAATGGACCTGCTACTGTTATTACTATTTCTATAGTAAATATAACTGCGGCGTTACGTACATGTAATATGTATGTCAGAAAAGTAGACAGTGAGTTTAATGCTGTTTATCAACAGATACCTACTGATTTTGAATTAGATGATGGTGAGATGCTTATATCATCTGTGCCTTTAGATTTAGGTCCCGCGGACAGCCTAGAGCTAGTCTGTGACTTAGATGATTCACTTGTTTATACTATAGTCTATGTTTAGTTTTGTAGTATACGATAAGTTTGGTATAGTTAAAGCAAGTAGCCCTACCAAGACTCTGCGTTCTAATTCTCTTAGGTTTGCTAAGTATAGTAAGTTTGGCGAACTAATGGTTACTGGAGGTGGTGGTGGTGGTGCTACTGTTACGTCTGGTACTTTTAACATAGACTTTGGTACTGGTGATTCATATGTTACTACAACTGTATCTGATACCAATATAAATGGAACAAGTGATCTAATAACATTCGTGCCTAACTCTAGAGCAGAAGACTTTGCTGTTGAGGACATACAACTAACTGTTACAGCCTCTGTGGCAGCTACAAGTTTTACGGTTGCAGCATATGCGCCTAATACATCCAATGGAATTTATTCAATTAAATATACACTTATAAACTAATGGCAGTTGAAATTAAAGGTGGTGCTACTACTAATGAAGCAGAAGTAAACACCAGTAATCAGTTACAAGTAATAACAGGATTCGCAGATTCACCAGCAACAGTTGGGGCTATTAGACTATTCTCAGAGAATGACCCTGGTGCTACGCCAGCAGATGCTTTCCTGGTTAGTCCAGAAACTGACAGCGATTATAGACTTAGAATGTCTCAAGATAGTCAGTTAGATAACGAAATATTTAACTATACAGCGCAGAATACAGGTAAGTTTTTATATAGAAACACTACCATGACTAATGTGTGGAATGCCGCTGGATTAAATACAAATGGCACAAGTATTACTACTACTGGTACAGGTACTATTGTGCAAGGTTATTCTATGTACCCTCTATTAGGTAGTACGCAACTTTATGTTGAAATGGAGTTAAGCTTTTCACAACAACCTACTGCCAATACAGTAGTTGATTTTGGTATTGCGCTAGCAGCAGCGGCTTGGCCTTATGCTGCTACAGATGGCATTTATTTTAGATTATCTTCAGCCGGTATCTCTGGTATAACTAACTATAATACTACTGAGACTAATACAGGCATTATGAGCTTCTCTTATAACAATAATGAGAAGTACCAGTTTATAATTGCTGTTTCTACTAAAGAGGTTTTATTTTGGATAAATAATGAACTTAAGGGTAGAATACCAACACCTGTTGGACAGGGAGCTCCTTTCATGGCTGCTGCTGTCCCCTTCCACTTTAGACATGCTATAAGTGGTGGTGCCGCCGGAACAGCCTTTTCTGCGGTACTAAACTCATATGCTATTAATCTATCTGGTGTTAATATAGCAGATAAGATGAGCACTGTTGGTAATAGAATGTACGGTAGCTACCAAGGTTTATCTGGTAATACAATGGGTTCTTTGGCTAACTACGCTAATAGTACAAACCCTACACCTGCTGTTCCAACTAACACCTCTGCTGCTTTAGGTACGGGCTTAGGTGGGCAATTCTGGGAAACAGATACATTAGCGGTAACAACAGATGGTATTATCTGTTCGTATCAGGTACTTGCGGGTACCGCAAACGTGCAAGGAAGAAGGCTCGTACTTCGAGGTGTGAACATACAGTCCTTTGTGCAAACAGCGCTTACAGGCGGTGGTTATGTTGCACAATGGTCATTAGCTTTTGGTGGTACGCAAGTAACTATGGCTACTATTGAGGCCGCGACAGCTAAATCACCTAGAAGGGTGGGGCTTGGGCTACAAACTGTAGCAGCAGCTGCGGCTGCACTTACGTTACTTGCGCCTATACAAATGAATTTTGATTCTCCTATTTATGTTAATCCTGGAGAGTTTATTGCAATAGTTAAGAAAAAGATAGGAACAGCCCCTTCTGCTGGTGTTATAGGACATCTTATAACATTAGACTATGGATGGGAATAAAATATATAGAGTATGTTTGGAGAGATTTACGCGTATTTAACGTTGCTAAATATAATACTAGGGATAATAGCTGCATTGGCAGTTAGTCCATTAGTTAAGTTAATTAAAAATTTATACAATAAAATGAAGGACATTTATACACTATCTTCAAGATTGAAGAAATTAGATGATATACATGCCCAGTTACTGCCTAATGGTGGGTCAAGTGTAAGAGATTCGATTGATAGAATAGAGCGGAAGCTTTCGTTTAACACTGAGTGGATACGACTATCAGATAGAGATTCTGGTAGAATAGTATTTCACTTAGATGCTAATGGTGATTTAGAATGGGCAAATATGGGATTCTTACAGTTATTTGATTTAGAGCTGCAAGATGCACTAGGACAGGGTTGGTTATCTAAAATAGAACGCAGTTTTTATTTGAATGTTTCACAAGAATTAGAATCCGCATTGGATGATAATAGAGATATTAATATTAACTTTGAGATTGATTCTATTTCATACCATTTACAATGTAAGATACTAAAGAATAAAAACGTTCGCTTTGGTTATCTTGGTATAATAACAAAGAACGCGGAAAGCTAGATGAGCAAACTTGGTAATATCCTAGGTAACGTTTTTGGCGCGGGCGCTGAGAAAGTTATAGGCTCCGTAGGAGCAATCATAGATGATGTAGTAACAACTAAAGAAGAACGAGAAGCTTTAAAGCTTGAGGTTCAGAAAGAGATTAATAGAAACCTAGAAGCGTTAGCATCGCAGGCTTTGACAGAGACTGAGTTAGAATACAAGGAAATGGATTCGGCTAGGTCTAGAGAAGTTGAACTGGCTAAAGCAGGCGCTAAAGACACAGTTCCTTCCGTGCTGGCTTACCTTGCTGTTGGCGGGTTTTGGTCTATAATTATATTTCTTCTAATCTTTGGGTTTGGCGCACTTTCTGTAGAACAAGCTTTACTTGTTGGTGGTCTGATTGGAACTTTAGGATCCAATAGCACCACAGTATATAACTACTACTTCGGATCTTCCTCCGGGTCACGTAGAAAATCAGAAGAAATGGAAGAACTTCGTAAACAATTAACTGATGGTAAACCTAAGAGTGGAGCGTAGAATATTCACAGATGATGTGACTATAGGTGAGCTCTATGTAAATGATGAGTTTATGTGTTATACTTTAGAGGATGCTGTAAGAGATATCAAAGTTTATGGTAAGACAGCTATACCTAAAGGTACATATAAGGTAATATTTAATATGTCTAATAGGTTCAAGCGTAGAATGCCGTTACTGTTAAAGGTACCTAACTACGAAGGTGTTAGGATTCATGCGGGTAATACACACGTAGATACAGATGGCTGTATCATATTAGGCTTAGGGTTAGCTCGACATGCTGATTCTAGGTTTGATTGGACTGTAACACAGTCTAGACTAGCAATAGAAAAGTTTAATGCTGCTGTGGATAACGGCGAAGAAGTGGAAATAACGATCGTCAATAAAGCTGACGACTTAGGAAAATAAAGATGGCAAGAGCATTAGTAAATAAAGTAACTTTCACAGCGGGCTGGGTCCTCGTTGAAGGTAGCGTTTGTAAAGATGGACGCAAAGTTAAAGTCATGAAGACAAACTATCATGATGAAAATAATCAAGTAGATGTTCTTATTAAATTGCTAGTAGCATTTAAAGAAGAAGCAGATGTTATGGACCTCGACGAAGTAGCATCTGGAGGTGCTATCGTAGTTGGCAAATGTAAGATGGATGATACTGGAAGCTGTAATTGTATGCGTTAATTATGCTGACTTCTTAGCACATACTCTACCTTATAATAAAACCTTATTCAATAAGCTCGTAGTTGTTACAGATACAAAAGATCTAGACACTAAGCGCGTATGTGAGTACCATCACGTAGAGTGTGTTCAGACGGATGTGTTCTACGAGAACGGCGATACTTTTAATAAAGGTAAAGGTATAAACGAGGGCCTTAAGCGTTTATCATGCGGGGAATGGGTTGTACAGTTAGATGCCGATATTTACCTACCACCATTAACGCGTTTTATATTAGATAAGTTAGAGCTAGATCCTGAAACAATCTATGGTATGGATAGGCTTATGTGTCCATCTTATAAGGCTTGGATTAAGTTTCTAGAGAAACCTAGGCCTATACAAGAAGCGTATATCTATATTCATCCAACAGCTTTCCCTGTTGGTGTACGAATAGCAGAATATATGTCTAAAGGTTATGAGCCTATTGGGTACTTTCAAATGTGGAATCCATCTGCAACAGGAATAAAAGACTATCCTACACAGCATGGCAAGGCCGACAGAACAGATGTTCTACACGCTAAAAAGTTCCCTAGACTGAAGAGGCAGCTTATTCCTGAGTTATTGTGTATACATTTAGACTCAGAGAATAGCACTGTTATTAAGATGGGTAAGAATTGGAATGGTAGACAAACTGCGTTGTTCTCTATTGACTACCTATTGTCTCCTATTGTTACTACAGCTTGCGGTTATCAGAAAGGATTTTGGAGAAAACTTTTATGTTACCTTCAAGTCTTTATTGGCAAGCTTTTTGCGAAATAGTATGGCAAATATAGCAATGAAAGGTAGCGTAGAAATACAAGAAGAACTTAAGAGACTGCAGTCTTTACTGCTTTCTAAAAATGAAGCCTATGGTGATTCGGCATTAAGATACGGGGCAGTGTTTCCTATATCTCCAGAAGAATCCATAAAGAGTAGAATTAACGATAAGATAGCCAGGATTATCAATAAAGGGTTGGATGATAAAACAGAAGACACCGTTGATGATCTTATAGGCTATCTTGTTCTTTTAAACATATCTAGGAAAGTATGCAGAACTTGTAATGTAAAACTTACAGATCCTAGCCCTTATTGTTCTGCTAATATACATACTTATAATAATGAAATATAAATATATGGCAACACAAATAGTAACTTCTGGTTATGTACAAAGTGGTACTACTACATGGCAACCTATGGGCCAGTGGTCAGGTCTTACAACTTTAGGTCCTATTAGCGCAGGTCCTGTAGTTGGTCCTGGTATACAAGGTACCTACGCTAATTTAACCAGTATATCTGATCTA
>CALMKR010000158.1 GCA_937867625.1 uncultured bacterium
AGTCCACCCCCCACAAATCTCTAACTTTCAATGTTCCAGCTTCTAGCCCAAATCCATTAGTTTCTGGAAAATAGGTAACGATAACCACATACTGTGATCCATATACAACAACTAGGTTTCCATCAACTGTTGTGAAAGAAACAGGAGATCCGGTAGTGAACGCAGGTAGAGAAGTACTGCCAACATAGCCTTCTTGACTTAGGTCCTTAAAGGCAAGATTAAAAAACTTTAAAAAACTACCAGTCTGAACAACAAGAAAATCTTGGTCAACCACTCCAATCACGTCTTCCCATACATAAGTAGAAGAATACTCTTTTATAAAATCAGAAATGGGAGAGATGTATTCAAGATAATGATTAGATTCATAATCCATCCCTAAACGTCTCTGTCGAACCCCTGTTCTGAGAAGTTCAAAATTCTCCTCACTAAGTGAGGCATTCTCTGGAAAATTAAGAGGACTGGCTTCTGTAATCAAACCTTTTACGAATGTTGCTACTTCAGCCTTTACTGATTTCTTTGTCATCTGGTTTCACACTCTTCTGTTTAGATGCTAGATAAGCATCTATAGTTTGAATAGCCACACCCGTTGAAGTGAATACGCCTAACATAACATCAGGAATTTTTCCTCCCCTTCCCGAAGTAGCGATTGAATAGCACCTTGGCCCTGTCTTAGGGGCTGTGATTAAATATCCTTGGTATTCCATTAACGTCTTCCTTTACGACCATAGTCATCAAAACGCACTGCCCCTTCAGTACGCCAAGCTTTACGAGCTAGCCAACGTTGTTGTCGTGCAGCTTTCTGTTCAGCCTTTTGATTTGCCATTTGTTTAACAGATACGAAAGCAGTGCTCTTAGCTTCAGCTAGAAGAGCTGGAAAGGCTTCAGTAGGTAGATCTGGAATAGCTGTGTCTATGTGAACCCATGTGGGGTGGATATAACCGAGACACTGTGTTTTAGAGGATTGAAGAGTTACATCTTCATCTTTATCATAAGAATCTGTGACGATGTTAAAATCATCAAAGCTAGTCCAATAGGTAGGAGATGTATTGTTTATCGTTAGGATCTTAGATCCACTATAATCAATAACTGTATCCACCGTGGGAGATGTACTGTTACGCCCTGTTGTGATAGCCAGAAATTCATCGGGGTGTTTAAACTTAATGGTTTTCTGAACAACCCTTGCATCCTCCATCTGCACCTCATACTTAAAGAATTCCATTTCTTTAAGGTTTACTGGAATCTTTAGATAGTTGGGTTTGCTCACATCTCCGGAATGCTCTAGTTGAAACAGTTTGCGAAGATGGGGCCAATTCCGATTGGCAATCATTTCGTAATAACAAGTCTTAACGATTTGAGCAACTTGCTCAGACTCTACAGTGTCCTGAATACTATTGACGAAATCTGAATCAAGATCATTAAGAATGTCTTGAACGATTTCAAGAAGAGTCATTTTCATTATGTTGCCTTCTTAAGATCCACTGTAAAATTAGCGTTCTTCACTAGGAAGTTTCCTGTGTAAGAACTTCCAACAAACACTTGTAGATAGTCTCCTGCCGTCAATGAAACCATTTCAGTTAGTGAAATAAACCCATTATCCGAAGAACTATTAGCCTTGAGGATAACAGGTCGGGAGTTCCATGTCGATCCGTTGATCTTAAAGCGTACTCCTAGAAAACTGGTTGATACAGGAAACACTGACAGATTAAACCAGAGGTTTACAGAATAAACACCTGTAGTGTTTACAGTGAGTTTATCTGTAGAGAAAGCTGTTTTCTCAACAAGACCAGTAACCCAAGGAGCGCCCCCTCCTGTGAACAATACATAACCGGTAGTGGTGAGAAGTGTAGGATCTGCTGAAGCGGTTGTGGCAAAGTTATTAGTGTTATTGGTAATTCCCATCTCACCATAAGCAGTATTAGAGACAAGCTTAAAACCACCTGTACCATCACTCATCACTACTTTATCAGAAACTCCCCCATCTCCAGACAGTCCTGCAAGATTGGCACTACCTGTCTTCTTCCAAATCCCAGACCCAATCCCATCAGCTACATAGGAAGTTCCCAACGCAGCAATAGAAACCCCTTTTGGTTCATGGAGATTAGCTTCTGTAATATCTTTGTGCTGTATATTAGCCATTCGATTTTTCCAATAAAAAAGGGAGCACTTGGCTCCCTTATTTGTTTAAGCCTTAGCTTTGAAGCTAAACTCAAGAATCAATGTACCCTTGCCAGCAGCAGCAGATACAGAAACTCCGATTGCTTGTTTCACCTTTTCAGCAGCAGTTGTACCTGTTGCAGAGGCAGTAGCCCATGTACCAATAGCCAGCGTAGAAACATTGGATGTACCCGGAGCCTCTAGTTTTGCCTTAGTGAGTACCACGCCATTAGTACCTGGAGCTGTACCACCGAAGGTAAGCGTACCAGATGCACCAAGCGAGAATGCCTCGTCAACACGGAGCGTTGCGCTCTTCAGAAGGGCACCTTTAGGAACAACCACCGGAGGGAGGAAGGCACTATTAGCAGATGCGCCTGTGAAGGCGATAGACATGTTATAAGTGCTGTCTTTTGTTGTCTCAACACCAATAGAACCACCTGTGCTACGAGCACCGTAGCTGTTGTTTACGCCAAGACCGGCGCTATTTTCATAAGCCATTTATTATTCTCCTAATTAGATTTTGGTAGCGGAAGTGATGAGGATACCAAGAGTATCAACACGCTGCGTACCAAAGCCCCAACGAGCAGAAGTAACAAACTCGTCCCGACGAAGATCCTTATTACGCTCCCCTTCAACCTTGGGCATACGACGCCATGCAGCCATAATAGGCTTGGTGTTGTCATCTGCAACCGACATAAAGACGTTAGCAACAGCATCAGCAACAGATGTTGTACCATCGCTGAATGTGCCACGATCAAGGCGGTTAGATGTGATGATGTTCCAGCCATACAGGTTCATCAAGAACGTATGGTCACGATCAAAACCATTCTCAAGAATGCGTTGACCGAAAGGTGTAACATCACGACCAATGGAAACAAGACGATCCATTGTAGCACCAACCACTGGATCAACGATAGCAACACGACCTGCCATTGGAACGTTAGACTTATCAAAAGCCACCTTCATTTTAATGAAGTGATCCAAAAGAGCAGTGTTTTCACTACCAGCTGTAACTACAGCAGAAGCAATGCGGTGTGGGAAACCGTTAACACTGTTTGGCTGTGCGTTAACTTGAGAAGTGTTTGCCTTCTTGAGGAAACGAGATTCAAAAACTTCTTGAATAGCACGAGTAGATTCGCTAGAGCGTGCGCTCATAAGAGCTTCCACTTGAGCACCATCTTCACGGAGTTCATCTGTGACATACCAAGCATCACCAACATAGTCAGTGATTGTCAGTGTCACTTCACCCGATTCAATAGGGGTGTAATCGAAAGGCACTTCTTCAGCACCATCTTGAATAGTGACGGAGCCAACCGTTTTGATATGGAGAGTTGTACCCGAGCCGAAATCACTGACATTACGATACATGACGCCTGGAAGCATACCGTCATGTAGATTGCGCAAAATCATCGAGCTATATTGTTCTGCTTCGATGAATGCTGTGGAATTACCACGATTCTGAGACATTTAATTTCCTTAATTAAAAAACTTGTAATAGTTAGACGGTTTAGTAAGATCGTCGATAGTCATGCCTTTTGCAGCAAGTTCCTCAACCATCTTCTTAGCAGAAGCTGCTTCACGCATCAGTTCTTGATTCGTGGCGCCTACCTCAAGCTTTTCCCTGTTCCGTCCAATGTATGTATCCTGGCGTGGCTGGATTCCTGTTGTGTTAACACTACCTACAGAGGGTTTAAATTGCTCCACAGGAGCCTTATCCTCAATACCTAGTAGTTTCATAACAGCTTTAGGTGTGGACGCTGCAAGAGTGTTAAATTGCTCTTTAGTCATACCTAGCTCCTGAGCTTTTCCGTAGAAAATCTCTTCAGCCTTTTCACCATACGCCTGCTTAACCTTATTCGCTACCGAAGAGATGTTTGCATTAAGCAAATCTTCTTGCTGCCTCTTGGTAAGAGTGCGGGTAACAAGTTCTGCTACTTGTTCTTCTGAAAGTCCTTGTTGTGAAGGTTGTTCATTCTGGGGCTTTTCTTGAGACAAGTTCTGAACCAATCGCTCTAGTTCTGCTACTTTGTTTGCTGTTTCACGCGCTACTTTTAATTCATTTTCCTGTTGAGCCAACTTAGTTGACAACTCCGGAATATATTCTTGCGAATGTTTTAGAGCATTCAATGCGTCTTGAATTGAACGATATTTTTGCTCACCACGCTCATTCTTAATAGCGCCTAACATGGTGGTTAGATCATCATTAGCAGGAGCTGGGGCTACACCATTGGTGTTCGTTTCAACAGGGGTTTCCTGTTCTTGATTCTTTTCGAAAATCGAGGTCGGGTCTGACACTGATTATTTTCCTATTTTCTTTATGTGGTGCTCTTTGATGGAATCGAACCACCACCGATACGTTACAAATGTATCGTTCTGCCACTAAACTAAAAGAGCTTAATTCTAGCTAGTATACTAGGATCTATTTTCACTTATATTATATAAGATATATACATCCTAGACGTACTCACTTCGTTCGTACAAACTACTGTAATACTGTATTATACTATATATGAGTATATATCTCGAAATTTCCTCTTATTCGACAAGTTTTTCAGAAATAAGTGAAATAACTTCATTTAAGGCTCTTTCGTACCCTACAGCATCTGCTTGAAGATAGGGCCACCCAGGGGAGTCGTACTTAGATACGCTAAGGGAACTCCCCCTTTGGGAACTGATCTTTTCGTTTAAAAGGGCTACAAGACGCTTTCGTACTGCATGGCTACCTATGTATGCCAAACGTATTTCATCAGCTTCCTGAGCGTCTAAGCCCTTCTGCCAAGCTGTTTTCATTGACCTACCTGCGTTTCCTGTTCAACCATCAAATCCTCAGAAGCTTGATTAGACAAACGAGCTGTTTCTTGCTGTTCCATAACACCAACGTTAGGACGAAAGAGACCATATCGTGAAAGCCCAAGAACATCTTCAACAAGGCTTGCCAATTTAGTTGTACTAAGGTGAGGAGAGATTTGTTGCCATACAGGTGTATTAGAGAGGCTTGTTAGGTTCTGTACAAGTTGAGCCGTAGCTGCAAAGTGTCTAGCACCAATAGGACGTAGGTTTCCTGTAGCTGTAATGTCTTCTTTCGTAATCTTCAAGAAGCTTTCAACACCAAGATCATCATCCAATACACGAACCCAGTCGTTCATGTCCATATTGCGTTTGGCTGATTCCAACATACTGTTCAACAGACGTTCTAGCAGTTCAATCTCAAACGTAGTGATTTTCTCTTGAAAAATACGACCAGCAGCATTCTGCAACTGTTGTACTTCAAAGGCTGTCTTCTCACCAGCAGAACGAATACCCATAGCCTCTCGTGGAGCGCCAGCATATTGTTCCATACGCATCTCAATTTTGTCGATAGCGTTGTCAGCGGTGATTACCCATTGCACATTACGAGCCAGTTCTGTAACTTCTCCATTCTCATCAATGTGAATCTCTGCATTAGGACCATAAATGAATTGTTCCACTTCTCCTTTAATAACCAGAGGAGGTAGGACAGCTAGGTCCATTGCATCTGCTTTCAGATTCTCTAGGTGGTCAATACGATATTGCATCCCTA
>CALMKR010000159.1 GCA_937867625.1 uncultured bacterium
CTTTAAGCTATTCTTTTTAATTTCACCAATCAGAATATTGATTAGCGTACTTTTTCCAGACCCATTCGGGCCAACAAGCCCAGCGATCTCACCCTTTTTAAGACTCAGATCTAGACTATCAAAAATTAGACCATCCTTCAAGGTGCTAGCGTTGGAACTCTCATAACCAAAGCTCAAATTCTTCACATCAATAACAAACATATTCTTAAAACAGACCCCTACAGCCATTAAACTTAATTATTAGGGTATTTATTTACAGCTACAAATAACTAGGCTAAAGACCTAGCAAAGCTGCAAAACTATTTCTGTTCTAAAATCATGTACGTTATCCAAGCATGTTTACTTAACAATAATTATACCATAGACACTGTCTATATGCCATAGTAAGCTTACAGAAGTGGTCGCTAATCAGACCATGGAAGAGCTAATTCTTTAAATTTAATTCCATTGTCCGAGTCTGTCCATCTAGGAAATTTTTCCATCATCGTTTTCAAAACTTCTTCGAAGATTTTTTCGAACATCCTCAAAAGCTCTGGCGTAAACAGTTCGCCCTCATCTACTGGACCATCACCCTTTGAGTTTTGTATGTGAACTCTATTCCTTGCAATCCTTAATATTTGCAAATCTGAGCAAAGACTCTCGTCAAAACCAAATAAGCTGTGCTTCCTGGCAACGGCAATGTAGTGCTCTAGTTTATCTCTTTTCTTAGTTTTAAAATCTTTAATCTGGTCTTCAGTGAGTATTGGTAAGGGGTCTCTGACGCGGCCACTAACTCTATAAACAAAATCCGAGAGGATACACTCAATAACAGAGACCCCAAGAACTACTATAGGCTTTATTAAAATGTTCTGACGACCACCATCAGAGTCATTTAACTCGTAGATCCTGTCAATAACCTCCAAGTTGTAGACAATGTTATCACCTGTTTTAAAATTCCATATAAAAGTGCCCGTAATCGCACTTGCAAGGAGTTCACGGTCTTCTTCATTCATCTAGGCAATGCTGATAACTAATAAAATCAACTGGCGGACCGTAACGTTGGAGGTATGGAACTATTTTATGAGTGCCACACAGGAACTGAGTCGATTCGGAGTGGCCTATCGTCACCCTTAGACTGCATCTCTTTACCATCTTCTACAGGCACTATACTTACTAAGCTGGAAGCGAGAACCCCAGCACCAACACCATAAGCTATGTCTAAAACATCAGGAGTCGTATTATTGTTAACGGCGGAATAAATATTTAGACCATACTTTGTTTCCACTAATAGGTTGGCGGCAACAACCGCAGTCCCACCTATTGCCATTGCAAATCTCCTAACTGCTTTAGGCGTATTACTGAATTTAGTACCCAATAAGGCAGACAGATATGTCACACCGACACCCACCATCATTGAAGGTGCAAGGTTGCCCGCATGATCCATTAGATCAAAAGGTTCTGGAATAATATTTCTTACCATGTCGCTTGCCCCACTCTGTGATACAAGTGAAGCGGCAGAAGCGGCGCCCCAAGCACCAGCTCTCAAGGTTACATCCCTTATGGAGTCCTCTTTCGTTTTTATGAAGCTAAACCGAGGTTTATATCCTCGTGCTTGCCCGGTCTTTTCTTTTTTTGCCATTTTTGTTTTTAGATAAAAGAATACCTCATATAGTAACACATGAGATACATAAAATCAAGTGGCAGGCTCTACTCTAAGGGAATCGATATACCTACCAAGCCCTAGAGGTAGGCAGCAGGTACTCGTCTGATAGTTCTCCCTCGCCAAGCATCTTAGAACCCTTCTTGCGGTTACAACTGCGGTGAGCTAGCTGAAGGTTCTCGAAGTCGTATGGACTACCTCCTCTAGATACAGGTATGATCTCATCTATCTCAGGTGAGAGTGGTAAACCTTTAACTAGAGTCTTATCGACTGGATGGCCACAGATCCCACAAGACTCATAACAATCAAAGACACGCTTTCGCATTATTGCACGTAGCTGGCCATGTCTCTTACGAGGATCCCTTCGTGTGCTTTTCTTACGTACTGCAGCCATATATGGTTTTAGTATATAAAAAACACTTCTTTTTATCTTAATATGATCTTTTATAGAATAAAACAAGGGGGGAGGGTATATACCTCTCCCCTGTTAACTGCCAAGCGCGGTGAGTGGGCTTATTTTCGCGTGTCAAAAAAAAGTAAAAATGCTGATTAGTAAAATGAGTGGAAATTAGCCAATCACCTTAGCTTAATATTATTCTCAAACTCAAAAATTAGAATACATACGTACCTAAGAATTACTTCAGCATGATGCTTTTCAATTTTCAACTTTGAATCAACTTGTCCATGCTTTACCGCCCTAAAAGACTTATTAATATAATCAATTACTGATACTATATGTAATTCAGGATCTTCTTGATCCTTAGAATAAGCTGTATATTCCCATTTCTTTTTATTCGTTATAAGCCAATTAAGTAACGACCCTAAATTATTACCGCCCCTTGGACCAATGTAAGTTTTTAGCAACGATTCTAGAGCCTGAAAAGATTCTTGTGCCGAATTCGTATAATTAGGATCAAGACCATAGAGCTCTTTAAATGCGTCTTGAAACTCACTTTCATAAGTCTCTTCACCTTTCAGTTTGTCTGCCATTAGTTCTATCTCCTCTTTAGTAATCCTCTCGACAATAGTGGCCTGTCCATCAATAATTTGCACCTGATACTTATGCCTTGCATCATCTAATATTTCCTTCAACTTGGAACTATACGAACTTGGAACTTTTTGTAACACATAATCAATTACTACAAAAAACAACTTACTATTTTTATCAGCAATCATCATCAAGAA
>CALMKR010000160.1 GCA_937867625.1 uncultured bacterium
AGCTCATCTGGACATTCGCAAACCAACTCAACCCTGTGCATACGTTCGTTATAAGCGGCAAACAGAACTTTGCCATAAGACTTCTTAGGGTCTTTGTTAATATGGGAACGGTAGACATAGGCGGGACTCGTCTCAAAGGTCTTATAGTACTTCTTCAGATTATCTTCAGGGAAGTAATCAGCGTTACGATTAGCACCGTGGTACTCACCAGCGGTCATCGCATTGATATGCAGATATGTAAATCCAGGCTTAGGTTCCAGGACGTCCAAGTAAGCTTGAATATCCTCGTGGGCAGCCACTTTCTCTAAGCCAGCACTTAAAGCCGACAGATTCAAAATTGAAATCGTCGGCTCTTCATCTTTATAGAAAGAGTTAGTGTCTAGTAATTTAAGCATTAGCGGATGCTAGGTAGTGGAGCTGTACGTTTGTTGTCTGTGTAGCGGCCTTCTAATTCTACCAAAGTCTTGATAGTCTGAGGGTCGATACTTTCACCTAAAACCGCATTGGCAAGTATAGAGCCAAGCAAATTAGGATCAGAAGCAACATGAGGGGCAAAACGGAAGATTGTTTCTGCATAATCTTTTGTACGTTCTGGCTTGGCACCACGAACAATTTTATTACTGGAGATAACTTGAGCCAAGGCCATATCAAAACGACCACGCAGATTACGAGTGGCCATAGCGTCAGAACCAGACGAAATGCCTTTAACAATAGCAGCACCCATAAGACCGACGCCTAGAGCGGCTAGGGGTTTCATCACGTTAGGGCTGCTCATACCCCTAATCATCATATTACCGAAGTTTCCATGGAACAAGGCCTGTTTCTCAAAGGCTTCCATAAAGGCATCTACTTCTTCTGTAGAAGCAAACTTTTCCATTGCTAATTCACGAATCTTATCTAACATATTAATTCCTTATAGATCTTTGATGTTATTCTTGTGGTCCATTGATGAACCTGCTAGTGCAGTTGCTATTCCAGATAAACCTACTCGGTTGAGTAAGAAAGATGGTTTAGCACCTTTAAACGCGGCGGAGGCTGCGGCGGTACCTTTAGTTTTAGCCATTTGATCGAAAGCTTTAACGCCTTCTTTTGTTGTAGTAAATCCACGGTCAGCGGAAGCTCGTGCAAATGCTCCGGGGGCTTTTATAGCTCCCCTCAAACCATTTCCTGCAGCCCTTGCGGTACCACCAGCTATGGAGCCCACGGCTCTACCTGCACCCATAGCTAAAGCCTCACCGAAACTTGCCAGTTTAGTGACGTTAGCGGTCTTTGGAAAAAGTACTGCTTCTGCTCGTTTTATAAACGATTGCAGAGCCTCTTCCTGTTGGATCATTTCTGATGCCTGTTTATACAAGCCAACTAAGTTCTTAGCCGTAGCTAATTCACGGTCTGTGAAAATTAGATCTTCTTCGGCCCGCTTTTCTATACCGCACAGCTTAACCGTAGCTTCGAACGAATCACCAGCCACGAAAGCTAGTTTCTCAAGAGCATACGGATCTTTACGGAAAGTAGCAATAGCGTTAGAGATAGTCATGTGCATCTCAGTCTTGTCATAAGCCATCTTCTGTAGATTATGACGTGATTGCATATAACCCTGCATCAGCATAGCTTTCTTTTCTTGCTCTTCACGTTCTTCAGACTTGTTGCCACGATACTCGTGATCACCTTCGTCATTCTTATCGCGTTTTTTCTTGTCGTCTTTTTTATCTTCGTCTTTATCTTCCTTGTCGGAAGCTTCTTTGCTCATATCTTCAGGCATGCACATTTGTGACATGACCTTGCCGTAATCAGCAACTTCAAATTCGAAAGTACGGTCAGCAGCTTTTTCTAACTGACGCAGATAAGCGATAGTGTTCGAGGCTTCTATAACACGTTTGGTTTGGTCAGAGTTCAGCTCTAAGTCTTGAGCCTCTTTAGCAATGGCTTCAGACAAAGATGCTTCTTTGCTCATAAATTTGGAAACACAGCCAACTGCAATACTTTGCAGTCGATCTTGGGTTAATGGAAATGTCATGTAATTATTCCTTGAATCTCACTTAGTTTAAGCTATCAAAGCCAGGTATATCTGGTTGCGCTGGAATCTCAGGCTCAATATAGACAGCCGTCTCGGCGGCTTCCTTTTCTCTTATAGCAGTCATGACGATTTCATCATCTGCCAAAATTTCGTCGATGCTTCCGAACTCAGGTACGATCTCACGGATAGCAATTTCCAGATCTTTCTTAGCAGCAGCAGAATCCATAACCCACATCTTTAGCAGACGACCAATATCAGTAGATTGTTTCGTCCACTTGATACTTTCGTTACCTGCTTCTGTGCCGGAACCATTAAACATAGCCTCTTTAGATTTGAAGATACAAGTAGAAAAAAGGTCAATCAGACCTTCTACTGGAGAGATATTTACTTTCTTACCTAGACGCCAAGCCAGGAAATCCAAGCCTTGAGTCATAGTCCACATCTTAAGCAGGGCTTCAGTCTTATGCTTCTCTCCTACACGCTCTATGTGTTCAATCTTGTCTAGTCGATCCCAACCCTCTATGTCGAAGAAGTACTCATAGTAAATCTCCAACTGTTCTCGTGGAATCTCAATGGTTCTAGCTATGTGGTCCAGGTCATCAGAGGCCATGCGGGCAGACTCAATATAAGATCTGCGTAGACGATTCTCCCAAGAAATTAAAGCCCGGTTAAATTTCTTTGCCAGGTCTCCGTTGGGATTTGCTAGTATTTCGTCTACTCCAGCGTGAACGCCTGTTATACGGTTACGAACCATACGGGCATTCACATTTATATCAAGCATGTTTTGCATTTAAAGCCTTATTTAACTTCGCCAGCCTCCGCTTGAGCTTCTTCAGGCCCTGACACCATCTTCTC
>CALMKR010000161.1 GCA_937867625.1 uncultured bacterium
GGTGTATCTCTTCTTTACGAAGAATATCGCCAATATGCTCGGAATCATGTTGATTCTGCCGCCTGCGCTTGCATCGATGGACACCATACGTGAATGGCGTCAACATTGTTTGGTGACTCGGCTGAAAAGGCGACTCCCCGACAACTGAATACAGGTCTCCGCCAAGACCCATGGCAGGACCAAACGGACCTCGAACGAAATTTCGGGGTCCTTTTCTTTGATTAGACAAAAGCGCTTTTTTATAGCATTATAAGAGAACTTCCACGCCGATAGACCACCTGTCCGACAGATACGCCTGTTTCGTCCGTCTCCCCATAGAGGAAGTGCCGTATAATTTGTTCACCATGCCTAGTTTTCACAATTTTACATCCAAAGCCAAAGAAGCTATCAGAAAGGCCCATGAACTCGCCATTGAGCGAGGTCAAAATCATGTGAGTCCAGTCCATCTTATGACCGCACTCGCTCTCCAAGAAGAGAGTATGGTGATTTCGGTATTAGACCGAATGGATATTGATATTATTGCGCTTACCGACCTCCTTCTTGAAGCGCTCGAAGGGCCAGAGTCATCGACAACGGTCTCACAGTCGTACCAACTCTACCTCACTGCTGACCTCGCAAAGGCGCTCGAATACTCCGGACAGCTCGCTGAGCAGCTCGGGGACTCGTATGTGGGTGTCGAACACCTCTTTGTAGCAGTGCTTGAAAACCCAGGACCAGCGATAGAAATCATGCAGCGCGCCGGTATCGACAAGACCCGCGTCATGAACACCATCAAGGAACTCCGTGAGAATCGTGTTTCTGATGCTGAGACACCAAAGAAATTTCGTTCGCTGGCGAAGTACACCCGCAACCTCACGAAGCTTGCCCAAGAAAACAAACTCGACCCCGTCATTGGCCGTGATGTCGAAGTGCAACGGGTGATTCAGATTCTCTCTCGTCGCACAAAGAACAACCCGGTCCTCATTGGTGAGGCTGGTGTGGGTAAGACCGCAATTGCCGAAGGGCTCGCTCAGCAGATTGTGCAGAACCAAGTACCAGAATCAATCAAGGGTAAGGAGATTCTTTCTTTGGACCTGGGGCTCCTCGTGGCTGGTACGAAGTTCCGTGGTGAATTTGAAGAACGCCTCAAGGCGGTGATGAAAGAGGTAGAATCATCACAAGGACAGATTATTCTCTTTATTGACGAACTCCATACGATAGTCGGAGCTGGTCAGGCCGAGGGCTCGATGGATGCGTCTAATATGCTCAAGCCTGCGCTCGCTCGTGGTGAGATGCGCGTGATTGGTGCGACAACCCTCAAAGAATACCAAAAGCATATCGAACGTGATCCAGCCCTTACTCGTCGTTTCCAACCAGTCTATGTGAACGAGCCGTCACATGAAGATGCTATCGCCATTTTGCGTGGCATTGCGGAGAAGTACGAACTCTTCCACGGCGTGCGTATCACCGACGATGCAATTGTTAGTGCAGTTAGTCTCTCTTCACGGTACATCACTGACCGCTTTTTGCCTGATAAGGCGGTTGACCTCATTGACGAAGCTGCGTCGGCTCTCCGTATCTCACTCGAAAATAAGCCAGAGGAACTCGTGGTGGCTGATCGTCAGATTCGCCGGCTCGAAATCGAAAAAGAAGCTCTCAAGAAAGAGTCGGGCATGTCTGATCTCTCAACTGAACAAAAGAAGCGTATCAAAGATCGTCTCAAGGAAATTGATAGTGAAATAGGTGAACTTCGTGAGACAACATCCGCTCTAGAAACCAAATGGAATAATGAAAGAGAAGCCCTTGATGCTATGGGTAAGCTTAAGAAAGAACTCGAAGAACTCCGTCTGGAAGCCGAAAGTGCCGAAGCAATGGCCGACCTCGCGCGGGCAGCTGAAATCCGTTACGACAGTATTCCCACCATTGAACGTGAACTCGAAACTCACCAAAAGCGTCTCAAGAAGCTTCAGCGTAGTCGACGCCTCCTCAAAGAAGAGGTGACCGAAGAAGATATTGCATCGGTAGTATCTCGTTGGACGGGTATTCCGGTGTCACGCATGCTTGAAGCCGAAGCGGAGAAGCTCGCACGCATCGAAGAAGATCTCAAAAAGAAAGTGGTGGGACAAGACCATGCAATCAAGCTTGTTGCTGACGCTATCAAGCGCTCACGCGCTGGTATCGCTGACCCAAATCGTCCTATTGGTTCATTCCTCTTCCTTGGTCCAACCGGTGTGGGTAAGACCGAACTCTCACGCGCACTCGCTGAATTCATGTTCAATGATCCAGACGCTATGGTGCGTATCGATATGTCTGAGTTCATGGAGAAGCACTCGGTTTCAAAGATTATTGGTTCGCCACCAGGCTATGTTGGGCACGAAGAGGGAGGTAATATCGCGGAACGAGTTCGTCACCGACCATACTCTGTGATTCTCCTTGATGAAGTCGAGAAGGCGCATCCAGAAGTATTTAACGTGCTCTTGCAGGTACTTGATTCGGGACACCTTACCGATGCCAAGGGACGCAAGATCAACTTCCGTAACACGGTCATTATCATGACCTCAAACATTGGTGCAGAACATATCGACCGCATGTCTAACTGGGGCTTCACCCATGATCACGGCGAGAAGGCACAATACACCCAGGCCAAGGACAAGGTGATGGAAAGTCTCAAACACTTCTTCCGTCCTGAGTTCCTCAACCGTCTTGATGAGATTATCGTCTTTGATATTCTCTCACCGGAGACCGTACGCAGTATTGTGTCTCTCCAGGTTGAAGATGTCACCAAGCGCCTTCGCGGTAAGGAAATTGCCTTGTCTGTCAGTGATGCCGTGCTCGATTATTTGGCCAAAGAAGGCTACGATCCGAAGTTTGGTGCCCGGCCACTCAAGCGTGTTATCCAGAGTAAGATTCTCACCCCTGTTGCCAACATGATGATTCAGGAAGGCATGTTGCGTGGCGGTACGGTTCGAGTTGAGATGAAGAAGGACGAACTGGCTTTTGAAGTCAAGAAAAAAGCCCTCTCACGCAGTGCGCAGGGTAAAAAAGAGCCTACTCCAGCACCGGTAGTCCTGGCGACGAAATAAGTAAAAGAACGATAACAAAAACCTTTCTACTAGTAGAAAGGTTTTTGTATTTGGTAGTAAATATTTCAAATATCAAATTAGTGAGCATAGTCAAAAAGCCGTCAGACGAGGCGCGCAAGTGAGGAAATGTGAGGCGTATATAGACATACGATGAGTGTTTTCGAATGCAGCGCAACAAAGTCTGAGGGATTTTTGGGTGTGCGTTAATTATGTAACCGGAATTGCTTTGCGAGTAATGGTTCCATGCCCGGGCGATTGTCGGTAAAGACCACTTCATCAACGAGAGTCTCGGACGGGATAGTCATGAGGTGGTCATTGATAGCGTAGTCGTAGCTGTAGAGACGATTTTTGATACGGGTGGTGTCGGCAAATCGGATCGGGTATCCATCGTGTCGCACCACAATCATGATGTTTTGGAGTTTTTTGTCGGTGGTACTGGTTATCGGAACCAAGGCGTAGTTAGGAAATACGGCGGTTAAAGTTTTGATTAGCGAGCCAGTCATACTCGTGTCATGGGTATCAAGGCTCCCGATGTAATTGAGATACGCGACGCCGCCGGGAGCAAGGGCTTTTTTGAGACTCTGAAAAAACTCGACGGTAAGGAGGTGGGGCGGAATATATTGCCCACTGTTCATAACATCCGAAAAAATCACATCATACGTAGTCGTGGCTTGCTCGAGAAAGACACGAGCGTCTATGGTGAGATTGTGTAATAGAGTGGAAGTAGGTAGCTCGAAATATTGCTCGGCCAAGGGGAGAAGGTAGGGTTCGAGTTCTACAGAGTCTATTGTGATGGTCGGATTGTCGAGGTGGACATGGCGCGGAATGGTGAATGCTCCACCACCGAGGACAAGATAGGAGGAAGCATCCGCAACCATATCAGGATAGGTAAGGGCGAGTGCGGCATACGGGAACGCTATCTCATCGCTACCGGGAATGATGGCTGATGAGTAGTTGCTATCATTTTTTAAAAAGCGGTACGTAGTACCGCGAAATTCCTCTTCAAAGACAGTGAGTTGTGAGTAGAGACCGTCTTGTTGGTAGATAAGCTGGCCGCGGCTATGCGGTGGGGTTTTGATACTTATGATTGTGATGAGGAGGGCAATACACACTAGTGTGCCGGCAAGAACGATGGTTCGGATACGGAGATCTTGGTTCTTGAAGGCAGAGAAACACAAAACACTCATGCTCCATACAACGAGTACGAGTCCGGTGAGGGCAAGGGTAGTCGAAAGCCCAAGGGTAGGGATGAGATAGAATCCTGCAGCAAGACTTCCAACGATACTCCCAATCGTACTGAGGAAGAAAACAGTTCCTACTACCGCCCCTTCGTTATCAGTGCCGTGAGCCAAGATTTTTGAAACAAACGGTGAATCAGCGCCGAGGAGACAGGCCGGCAAAAAGAAAATCAGTGCAGAAATAATCAATGGTCCCGTGCTTTGACCAAGTGCTGGAGCCAGGGTGGGGAGGACAGAAAGTGCTGTATAGAGGAGTCCGAGCATCAAGATACCGGCACTCCCAATAATGAGCATAAGGAGTGAGAGGTGTGGAGCCCGGTCGGCGAGTCGGCCACCGAAGTAGTAGCCGAGGCTGAGGGCGAGGAGAATAATCGAGAGGACACTTGAGACCACGGTGAGTGATGATCCGTAGTACGGGGCGAGTAAGCGCATGGCGCCTACCTCAAAAATGAGGACAGCTGCCCCGGTAATAAAAACCGTGGTGAGTAAGAGTCTGCGAAACAGGGGAGACATAAAGGAATTGTGTGTAGTATAGCGTATACGGAACTAAAATGTGAAAGCCGCCCTCGCTTACGCTCGGGCGGCCGTCCTTATTGTGCAAGAGCCGCATCCACCTCTGCTGCACTGATAAGATTGCCGATCCAGACGCCTTGTTGGAGTTCGACCACCTTACATTGATCAGTGACCAATGCTCCGGCACTGATGTTTCTTCCATCAGTTAGAGAAGCGTTGAAAACGATATGCCACAGACCATTTCCTTCGTTTGCTCCACGGTCAGGGCGATCCGCGAGGCGTGTGGTGATTGATTTCACTGTCGCCGCACCTTTTACCTGCTTGGTTTTGCGAACAAGGAGTTCGACATACAGCCTGATAGCAGTTTCTCGCCAGGTATCGTCACCGTTTTTCCAGTCACGTTTCCAGACAAGACGGCCGAGGCCGTCTTGATCAACGTGTTTTTTGAACAGTGACCAGATCGCTTCTGTGCTGCCGTCGGAGACTGCCAGGTCGGCAATTGCTTCTTCAGCACAAGCTTGCAGATGTTCTGGTAGTGGCTTTGGTTGATAGTCGGTGTCTGCTTTGATGACACCACTTCCAAGAACTGCGGTTGCGAGGAGTGTTGCAATGATCGTGCGCATAACTTATTTCCTCTCTGCGCAAAAAAGATGTGTACCTAGAGAAATTGTACACCTAATAAATGAAAATAACAGTGCGGCGGGCCATTTATGATGTTATTTGTTTTGGAGCGAAAAAATGGTTCGAACTTGGTGTGGGGTAGGAGATAAAAGAAAAGCCGCCCAACCGAAGATGGGCTTAGCCATTTCTGATTGAGCGGTTTAGTAGAGCCAACCACCATGATAGGTGTGAGTGCCGACATACTCCTGCTTTCCGTCAACGGTTCGAATAATGTATTCTTGACCATTGAATTTGGAAAAGTGGGAGTCTGGGTGGGGATTGTTGTAGTAGACGTAACCACCCCCGAGCGAGCCTTCAAGGCCTCTGCCACCAAGCCAGATGTGCTTGGTATAAGCCTGGAGTAGTGCCTTTTGCAAGAACGGAATGGCTTGCTTCGGATAGGCCCCACCGTACTGCATTTCCCAGAGCAGGTCTTTTCGGTGGTATAACGACGTCGTGCCGTTGCTCCCGTCTCCGCGCGGAGAGGTTCGCCACTCGTCAATACCGAGCCAGCCAGTATTGTCGTCCTGCCAGATAGTCCGGTTCGTGCCTAGATCATGCTGAAAACGTGGCACAAGACTCGACTTTGCATCAGTAGCGAAGCCTGCAAGCATCAGCTTAAAGAAAGCTTGCTTTGCTTCTTTTTCGGGGTAGGGCGATTTTGCGAATCCCATCGTGGTTTCCTTTACAAGCGGCAATAGTACCGCATCTGATAAAATCGTATAATATTAAATACCTTTTGTCTATAGTTTTATGTTACGTTCAATTTGATCACATCTAGCGCCGTTCCGCATACCAAAACCCAAGCTATGCTTGGGTTTTGGTATTTTGTGCGCCGGGAGGGATTCGAACCTTCGTAGACAATAGTCAGGAGATTTACAGTCTCCCCTCGTTGACCGCTTGAGTACCGACGCAGTTATTTTTTAGTAGCGTGACCACTACGTGGACTGTACGTTACCACAGATTGTCGCTATTTTCAAAGGGGGTAATATGCTACCCTGTAAGTATTAATTTATGAAGCGGTTTTGGGGCAGTGTGTTGTTTTTGGTGCTGGCGGCAGTGCCGCTCTTTACCTTTGCTGCCGGCTTGGTCCCTTGTGGCGGCGCAGATGAGCCGGCTTGCCAGACCTGCCATGTGGTGCAGCTCGTGAACGGGGTGATTTCGTGGCTCGTGCTGATTTTGGGCACTGTTGCGGCCATTATCATTGTGTATGCTGGATTTAAGCTCGTGATGTCAGGTGGTAACCGTCATGCCAAAGAGGAAGCCAAGTCAATGCTCAGTAATATGATTATCGGGTACGTGATTGTGCTCGCGGGTTGGCTCCTTGTTGATACTGGGATGAAAGCATTGCTCGCCGATGGTGAGACTAAATTAGGTATGTGGAATCAGTTGAGTTGTTATAAGCAGCCAGAACCAAAAGATAAGACCTTCTCGCCAGAGAATTTTGCGCCGGATACGACTATTCCGGGTAATCGTGTTGTTGTTACACCGGGTTACACCTATATCGATGGTGGTACCGGGGGTACTGCTTCTAGAGGCGGCGCGGGTGGGGGTGTGCAGTGTAGCCCTTCAAATAGCGCCTGTAGTGTAGCGGCACTACAAGCTGCTGGTCTCACGCCAGTGCAGGCAAATGTTATGTCTTGTATCGCTATGACTGAAAGTTCGGGTGATCCAAGTACTCCACCACATAATGAAACTAACCCAGGTTCTGGTTCAACGGCTTGTGGAACTTTTCAAATACTGAAATCAACTTGGAATGGAAATCCTCCGCCAGGCTCTTGTAATGATTGGCGGTCAAATTGTCAGAAGGCGCAGTGCAATATTCAAATGATGGTTCGTCTCGTTCGTGCGAGCGGTTATAGTTCCTGGACTTGTCCCAATTGTAATAAGAAAGCTGCCTCTTGTGTTAGTGCGTATGGTGGTAGGATATAATAAATTGATATGAAATTTTCATTACTCCTTACTCTTGTCTTCGTTTTCTTTTTGCCAATCAGCATCTTCGTGTTATACAACACTTTCATTAAAAATGTTTCAATCACTAAACCTGAGAATACCATTGTTCTCCCGGGCGACGATATAGTGACACTGCCATTATCGGGGGGCGAAAAAATTGCTGTCGAAAACTTCCTGACCCTACCAGAAGTGAGTCCCGATTCATACAATGAAAATCTATATTCACTTGGTAACACCTTTAATTCAGCGACCCAAACCACCGGGGACTCGCCATACCTGATTACCTTTGATGCTGAGACTAAGTATTTTAATATAGTACTTCTTAAGAAACCCCTAGCGGCAAGTCGTCTTGCTACTGAGGCGTATATGAAGCAGGTGCTTGATATTAGTGAGTCACAGATGTGTGAATTGAATTATATGCTCAGTGTACCGGGGTATGTCGACGAGGCGGCTTCGAGTATTGATTATCGATTTAGCTTCTGTCCTGATAGTGTACAATTATAAACATAGAATATGCGGTTCGGATTATTTTTGGCAGTTTTCGTTTTTTTTACAACCGCAGCGTTTGTGGAGCCGCAGCTCGCATCGGCGGAGGTTTCTTTGGCTGAATATGCTGGTTGTTCGGGGACTGATTGTTCGGCTTGTAACGTGGTTAATTTGGCGAATGGGGTCATCAAGTGGCTCATTGGTTTTTTGTTTTTGATTTTTGCAGTGATTATGACCTTTGCCGGTTTTGGTCTGGTAACATCAGGCGGGAATCACCATGCGCTTGATGAGGCAAAAAGTCGCTTTGTAAATGCGGTTATTGGGTTATTGCTCGTTTTATCAGCCTGGTTGATTGTAGATACCATTATGCGTGGTCTTGTAGGTGACGCTGGACATGAAGGGCAGATCCCGAAAGGTGGTTCGGTGTCTGGATGGTTGGTGTGGAGCGAGGTACAGTGTTATTCGCAAGCAACCACTACGGCGAGAACATTTACTCCTGAAAATTTTACACCTGATGAATCAATTCCTGGTCCAGCATCAACCATCCCAGTGCAGGGAATTGGGAATGTAAATCTCCCGCCAGGTGTAAGTGCAGGGGCTGGGAGTAGTGCAATTGTGGCGTATGCGATTGCTATGGACAATCGTCAATGTCAGTACAGTCAGTCGCGAAGAAATAGTTGTTCTGGAACCCCTGGTTATACAGATTGCTCGGAGTTAGTCCATAATGCGTATCTAGCTGCTGGTTGTCGTTCACCAGGAAATTGGACAGGTACAATCATACAGAGTGCTGGTCCAATAGGTAGTCCGGCGGCACTTCGGGCTGGAGATTTGTTGGTGCGGCGATCGGCGGATGATGGTCACGTTGTCATTTGTATGGCAAATGGCTGTGCGCAAGTGATTCATGCCCAAGGGCGTGGCGCTCCCGACAGTCAACCAGCAACAATTGCGCCCGCTAACCAAATAACGATTAGTGGTGGTTCTGGTTTTTATGGTGATTCCCGTTATCGTGTTGTGCGAGCAGCTCAGTTCTGTCCAAGTAGTAATGGTCCACAGTAGTAAAGCCTTATGAAATTAAAAAAAATTTTGACGGTTATTGTTGGAATGGGAGTTGTACTTCTATTTGTATTGTTGGCGGGCAGCCTTATGAACGAGGAATCCTCTCAGGATGAAGTTACTGGTGATACTGTTTTGGTTCCCCAAAACTCGGTTGATATTGCTGAGCTTAATCATCTTGCCACCACTAATTTTGCTGAATTTATGAATATAAATGCGGGAAAGGCTGAATGGACTGCATTTACGATCAAGGGCAGACAAATACCTGCCACGACGGGACTAAAAGCTCTTGATGTCAGAATCCCCGCAGAAATGGAATCGGCGCTTGATATTTCAAATTGGGGCATTTATTCATGTGCAGGTAATAGTGCAACACCAAAATTTGTATTACGTCTCAATTTTGCTCTTACAGAGACTGGCGAATTAATGACCTATAATCAGAAGTTGCAGGCTCTTCGTCGATGGGAGTCGACAATGCTTGATGATACAAAAAATATTCTTTACCCAAGCGAATTTTATGAACTGACAAACATATCCAACAATGAATTTTCGGACGTCTCTAACCCGCATTTGATTAATCTCCGCCAAACGTCAGTGCATTCTAATAATCTTGCAGTCGGTGACCTCAGTTATGTTGTTGTGGCTGATATGTTGTTCGTGGGTAGTGACACTGTATGTCTCATTGAAAAGGCTCTGGGTGTAATTGGGTTTGATGGAACTAAATCGTAGTTGAGACTTTGTGTCTCATGTACAGTCACGAGTCACTAAGTATATTTGTTCATGTTACTCCAAATTTGTTAAGTGACTGCAAGATTTTCCGCGACCCCGCCTCATATAGACAAATTATGGCGGTCACGGGTACGAGCTACAATTTTTCGCAAGCTCAAATTGTAGCTCGTACCCTCGACCCCGACGAACTGCATTATTGTCTGGTTCTCTTGCGGTCACCAGTCACTAAGTATATTTGTTCGCGGTGCTCCAAATCTACTAAGTGCTGTCGACCCCGACGCACTTGTAGCAGAGCTACATCGTTTGCGTCTCTCGCCGAAGCCGCAAGCAATACTAATTGCTTGCTAAAAGAAAAACCTTCACATCAAAAATGTGAAGGTTTTTCTTTTGCTTCGGCGAGCCCACTTGGATTCGAACCAAGGTCGCTGGTTTTGGAGACCAGAATTCTACCACTGAACTATGGGCCCGTGTGCGCACCATAGTACGCAAAAAATGACCGAAAGGCAAATTAGCTAGCAGGGATAGGGTTGGTTAAAAAGCTGTTAATCTGTGCTTGTATAGAATCAAAATCTCTGGGGTCAACCCAAACTATTGAGGTATCGCGTTTGAGCCAGGTGTACTGACGCTTCGCGAATTGGCGGATTTTGGTTTCGAGCTCTACCACCATGGTGTCGTAGTCCATGATTCCACGCAGGTAGCGTGAGATATAGCGGTACTCGAGGCCAAGCGATTCAAGGCGCTCGTGGGTGACACCGGTAGCGATGAGACCTTCGACTTCGGCTACCATACCGGCCTCCAGTCGTTCGTGCAGGCGGACATGGATGTTGTGGTGAAGTGTTTCTTTTTCAATGGTGATTCCGAGGGTGAGTGGACGGTAGGGAGAATCCGTGTGAGTCGTCGGAGGTACATGTCCCAAGGTCGTGGCTATCTCGATAGCGCGCACGAGCCGGCGAGGATTGGCTTGATCTACGGTTGCAGCCCGAGCTGGGTCGATAGCTGTGAGTCGGGCATAGAGTTCGGCTAACGGGAGGGATTCGAGCTCGGTGCGGAGTATCTCGTTTGGTGGTACGGCTGGGAGTGAGAGGCGACCAAGGAGACTGTCGATATAAAAGAAAGTGCCACCGGCAATAATGGGGAGGTGCTGTCTGGTAGCTATATCAGCAA
>CALMKR010000162.1 GCA_937867625.1 uncultured bacterium
GTACAGTTCTCGGCCAGATGAATACACCATCAACCTCTACAGCATATTCCTTAACATCCCAGACGTTTACACGATCAACAATCTCATCTTTATCATCATAGATGTCAAACTCTTGTTTCTTCCAATCAGCATATATGTCTGAAGGATGATAGCGAGTTCCACAAGCCATTGTAAATCCACCAGCATTAAGAATAGATGTAAACTGAGAAGCCTTCTTAGCAACGCTTTCTCGTCCATCTACTGTGTAGGCATTCTCAGGGACAACCAAGTCATCCGGGATTAGAATGTCAGCGTGCCATCCTGTAGTGTTAGTAGTAAGACCGGCAGTGGAGATGGTAGGATCTCGTACACCTTCTTTCCTACGTTTCTCATGGTCAATAGAAATAGCTGTAGATGCCCATTTTTCACGCTTACCATCTTGAGGGTTGATGTATTCAGGGAAATACCTCTGGAATACAACACTCTCCAAGATGTTCTTAATAGCAAACAACTGTGTTTCAGCCAATCCAGATGTTGCTGAAACGTATAGGATAGTTACCTCTGGATGCCTGAGAATAATCCAAGCAGCCCATGTAGCAACCATGTGACTCTTTAGGTGAGCACGAGGCAGCATGATGAGCTTGTTGGTGATGTGTGAAAGACCTTGACCGTATAGAGCATAATCCTGCATCCAGTCATAGATTTCTTTATGTACATCACCATACACATATCCGGGATTAACAAGCTTTGCGAAGAAGAAGAGATTATTGAAGGCTGTCTCTCGGATTTGCCTTGCCTCTTCGGGCATCTTCTCAAGCTTCTTCTTAGCTACAGTTCTCCAAACCTCTTCTTCTTTACTCATTTATTCCCTTGATTTGCAAACATACGAACAACATCACCACCATATTCATCATTAAGGCGGCTCTGTATCTTTTTCTCGTGTTCGATTTCAGCCTTACTAGGCCGTCCTGCACCACGAGTGGACCATCCCCTATCCGCAACCCATTTAGCGGCCTGGAAGTGCCCTTTACGGGCCTCCTGAATGGCATCTGTAATAGCACGAGAGCGAAGCTTCACCTCCATCTCTTCACGCCATTCATCAATATACCTTCGGATGGCTTTGTTCTCACACATCCGTTGCCAATGTTTCCAACCTAGAAGAATTTCTGTAGCAAATTCATATTCAGTTGGATCATCAAAGCTAAGATAGATCTTACGAAGAGAGACATACTCTTTTCCATCGTGAGTGTGATCTTGATCTTTCAATGTGAACACAGCTTCGTCCCCATACCCAAGTTCTAGAAATAGAGATTGAGTACGGAAACGACCTGTACCATCCAGCATCGTTTCCTGTTTATTCATATTATACTTTCGTTACGAATGAGTAGTTGCTTACAACAACTGTGGCTCCTACAGCAGGACCCGCTGTTGCTTTCTCTACACAACCTGTAGAGGCCGGGGCTACAAATCCTACAGAAATAGCACCAAGGCAGAAACTATGTGTTCCACTGTAGTCCCAACCCCATGATTGTGTAAACCCTGTAAGGAGGGTTCCACCTGTGGTTGTTCCATTATAGATATTTACATCCATCTTCTCTCCCCAAGTCCCCACTCTGTATCCTGCTTTAATAACAATAGTGAATACTGGATAGGTGAGAGGGTCGAAAGAGAATCCATTATCTACTAGGATTGCTCCAATTGGAGATCCTGGGCCTGTTACGGGCTTACCGGGAACCCAGTGTTCAAACCAAAGGTGTCCATCCCGTTTAATGATGAACCCTCTTCCTTGGTCGAACAGCTTGGAACCGTATCGAGTGATTGCTCCACAGTGCTTCCTCGTCCCTCCATAGTAAGTATCTGCTGTCCCTGTTGGATCTAAGCAAAACACAACATGGTCATCAGATCCTGTAGCATGATTGAAGAAGTTCGTTGTATCAACTGTAAATATGATTTCAGAATAGGCACTACTACTTGCACTTGTCTTTGGAACTGCATATCTAAAATCAAGATCGTTCTGATATAGCGACAAATCTCCAAAAACTTCAACAGGAGGTGTGTAAGGTCCTGTTGTTATCCATCCGTCGTTTGTTTGATTTCTGATTTGGAATCCTGTAAGGGATGGTCCAGATTTAGAAATCCAACCGGTGTTTGAAGCATTTCTGATACGAACTCCTGTTGCAGACGCCATATCAATCCACCCAGTATTAGCTGCATTCCGAACATTAAAATTTCCTGTTGTTGTTGGAGGAATAATAGACCCACTTGCTGGATAAACACCTGCCAAATATACTCCTGAATCATAATAACCTTGGGCATCCATGTGGTAGGTTTCAATCCACCGAGGAGCTGAGATATTAGCTGCAAGGTTTCCAAAATAACGTACACCGGGTTGAGCAGCAGCTAGTGCTGCCAGCCTACTGTTGAACGTATCTTGCCAAGCCATCCCTGTTGTAGCAGTGCTGGCTGTTCCACAGATAAGGAGTTTTGATCCTGTGTAGAACAGTCTGGAAGTTTGCATATAACCATGAAAGAAATTAAATTCGTTCTCATAGTTTGTGTTGTATTGAGCATCAGACTCCCCTTGCCACCACAACACTGTATCAACCTTACTAACACCAGCAGCAGAAAGAGCTGGAGGAACAATATTATCAATAGCGTTTATGAATCTAGGAAGAAATTCTACTTGAACTGTTCCAGAAAGAGAAGCTGACCCTGACTCATATACAACAGGAAATGTAGTTTGTCCAGATGTATATGTCGGGGTTGCACTAATCCTATACTGAATAACCCCTGCCCCTTTTTTAATCCAAATCTTACCATTTATGATTTGATTCGCAATACCATAAGGGCGAGCAATACCTAGAACATCTGTTACGTTAACGATAATCTCAGTTACAGAAGAAGGAGATCCGCTGTTAAGATATACATTACCAGAAACCCCTGCTCCTCCTACGTTCCAGTTTCCTCCTCCTACCCATGAAAGAATATCTCTAGCACCTTGTCCAATTCTGATAAGATAGACATCATAAGACGGGTTGTTATCGGCTACCTTAGAGGCATAAGAACTGGCAACATCAACATTAGAACTGGAGAGTGCTGTAAAAGCAGTTCCTCCTGATTCCTCATCAACAATGTTGTTCCAGACTTTAGCTCTTGCGTTTGGACTCCAAGAATAAGACCTTGTAAGCTGAATATTAGATTGACCCGTTGCTAGGATTACATAAGGTGTTCCCATTATGGCTGTACCCAAATAACCCCTGCACCCAAGGCTCCGGGGTCGGAAGCAGACACGATAGCACCCACTGGACGCTCATAACTGCTTCCAAGCTGTACACTTGATTGTGTACAGTTCCAGAAGCTATTGCTATGATTGATCCAATCGAAGCAACTATCTGTTTTAAATACATTAGTCATAGAAGTGCTTTGGTTGTAGCTACGGAACCTATTAGCAATAACTCGTACAATCGCTGTATTACTAATTTGAAGAAGGTTAGGAGCAGTATGAGACGTTGTAGCATAGAAAAGACAATCAATAAAAGAAACTTCGTCTGAACTAGAAGGATAACTCGGCGACTGGTATCCGTCAACATACACAATAGGTTGTGTAGAACCTGTTACATAATTAATAAATTCACAATTAACTGCTGTAACGCCTACAACACGTTGCCCCAATGTATACCCACCAGGACGACCATAAACAGCAACACCGCTAGAAGCAGGAGCGCGATAACCTGATACACCACTAAACTTACTCACAGGTGCATTTGAAGCACCTAGATATGTCTTTTCCAGCTTAGCCCAATTACAACCTTGCAACAAAAGAGGTGTTGCACAGTAATCCAACAAACAAGAGTCTAGGGTTAGCCACATGTGACTGTCTGCATTGATGCCGTAGGTACAAACTCCCCATTCACAATTAGAGAACTTAAGATTCTCTCCACCAGCTCGATCAAAACCTCCTGATCCGTGGTCGCTTGCATAAGTGATCCATACACCTGTGTCTGCTTGATTCTGCCAACGACATTGTACCATCATTCCGTTTACACAACCTTCAAAACGAGAACCAATGGCTACATTGTTGAATTCACAATTAGACATTTCAAAACCGATCATGTGTTTGCAATACAAACCATTAGGTCCATAAAACTTACAATGAGAGAGGTTGAATGTGGAGATAAAACTACTCTGTTCTACAGTGGTAAATTCCAAACCATATCCAGAGATAGATTGGAAATTCATATTAGAGATTGTCACATACTTCGAGGTAGGGGTGAGAGGAGTAATTGTATCTGCTGAAGCAGGATAGGTGTCGGTATGCTTAAACGTCCCTTTGAACGTACTGTTTCCTGTACCAAGGATGGAGATACGACCACTCTGTGTACCAAGAGAGGAAATTACATATACACCATCTGGAAAGAATAGTGTACGATTTGCTGCTTTAGCTGCTGTAATAGCTGTTTGGATGTTGGTAGAATCGTTAGTTAAACCATCTCCAGTGACAGCAAAATCTTTTACATTCAAATAAGAGCCAGCGGGTACAGAGATAGTTACATCATCACCAACATTACTAACAGTGGCATTAATTAGGTTCAAACTTGTTGCAGAGGCTGTTTTTGATACACCGTTGTCTAAGACAGCCAAAGATCCACCGCCTCCACCTCCTCCAGAAGAACTCACTGTAATAGTGTCTCCTGTTTCAGAAACAGTGACATTAGATCCAGCTTTAATCTTCTTAAACTGAAGATCATTACCAGATTTGCCTGCATAAACAGAAGAGCCAAGGTCTCCAATATTAGAAGCGGTAAGCGCGTTGGCAGGACTTTCAATCAAAACCTCTGAAGGACCGGGTGTTAATGTCACACCTGCACCTGCTTTGAGAGTTTTAAACAGAAGAGTGTCTCCTGTTTTCTGGCTGAATACGCCTACACCTGAACCAACGTTAGAAGCGTTAATCGCTGATCCGCCTCCACCAGTTCCCGTAACAGCCACAGGGACAACAACATAAACCTCATTCACTGTTGCTGGAGCCACCAATGTAATGGTATTCGTAGAAGACTCTGAATACTCATTAGACCTCAACAGTGATCCATTACGAAATACATACAAGGAGTTAGATCCGGGAACATAGCTTGTAGACAGTGTTAGAACTGTTTGACCCGCTGTAGCTATAAACTCTTCCCGAACAGGACCTCCTAGGAGATCATCTACATCACCGAACAAATCTTTTAGACGTAGCGGTTCGGTACTTCCTGTTGGCTTAGGTAGGTTGTAGATGTGTTGACTATTCATATCAAGAGGGGTTTGCATACTGTTCGGCATAGGAGTGGCTACTACCTTATGCAACAGTTCCTCATTAATAACACGCTCAAGTTCTTGGAAATTGTTATTAATCTTGACTAGGTTATAGCCACTGTTTACATCATTTAAATTGATTTCGCTCATCTAGTTTTTTCCTTGCTTGTTCATATTGTTCGTAGTAGTAGTCTCTTTCGATTCTAATTCGTTCTGCCCTTCCAGCTTCCCCTGTAAGAAATTGTCCATCCTCACGATAAAGCTCGGCTCCTGTGCAGGCTTTCTCAGTTCCGGGAGCGTCACGATAGACGTATGTACGACTGGGACGCTTTGACAACCTACTATTAAGAGAGACGACAGAATCATTAAGTTTGTTAATTTCAGCATTCTTGCTTTCTTCTAATTTTAGAACACCAATCATAATGTTCTTTTCAATTTCTTTATTCTTACGCTCTGCTGTGATAAGCTTTGCGTTCCATTCGTTGTTATTAGCCTCTACAGCCTTGTGTACAAGGTTTAGGTGTATAGCCCCTAGGCCAACCACTAAAGCCCCTAGAATGGCCCATTTAACCCAATCTAGCATATCATTCTCCTAAACACATCTTCATTTCATATAGACGACGATTAAACAGCCCTTGTACAAACTTTCCGTTAACGTAGCTCCAATTAGGCGTTCCATTAGGACGATAAGCAATTAACCTACACGCCTGTTCATTATGTCCTGCGTTAAACACCTTAACTGTCTGACTATTACAGAATCCATTAACACCTACATTATAAGCCATAAGCACAAACGCATTAAACTCATTCTCTTTCATAGGCTTCTTGACACAGCCTAGAACGCCTTCGGCATGTATAACAACTTCTTTACGAAGGAGGATATTACATTCCTCATTTGAATAAGGACGATTCTGTATATCACTTCCTATATACCCATAACACACTGTGAGTACATTAGCTAAATCTCGATAAGGAACATTCCTCTTACCTTCCCACATTGCTACACTAGAGATCAATGCCGCACTAATTGCTCCTAGGAGCCATCTATTCTGTTGGAGGACAGCCATTGTTCTTATTCCTTTTAAACCTTGTAATTAACTGATATATAGAATCAATCACTTTAGGGATACGTTCAATAATAATTAACACTGAAACGCATATTGAAAGAATAAGAACCCATTCTGATAATGGAACCCCAAACATATTCAAAGCTGCTGGACCTAATGCTGTTGTAACTTTAGCACTTTCTGGGATTTTATCATATAAATCCATAATACCTTTCTTAAATTATTTATAGACGTATGTTCACTTCGTTCACATACATACTATGTGCCGAAGGCGTTAAGAAACATACTTGAGTACACTGAAGCATCTCCTCAGTACACTTAAATATATCTCCTCATTAATGAAGGGGAAGGTGTTGTGGGGATTATATTTTAGGTGTTGCTATTTCTGCTAGAAATATTTTAGGTGTAATGCACATACACCCAGACACCCCCACCCCCCTGCTACCCCCTAGAAGCACCTGGTCCATACTTGAGTAGACTGAAGGGTTATACTTATACATAATTAGCTATATACATACATAACTACATACATAATTAGCTATTTAACTAATTAGCTAAGGATGCACATTACCTGGTATAGGGGTGCAATTACCCCCTCCCCCCTATTTCATGCCCCTACTAGGGCAATCCTGAAGCACCATCCCTCCTCTAACCCGCATGAATGCTAGGTTCGACCCGGACGCCTACGGCATTCTGTATGCACGTAGTGCGTATGCTTTGCATGTCCTTGGTGGAAGCTATAGCTAATGCGTTACAGTGTCTCGCTATAGGTATTGCATGGTCTTGCACGGGCTATCACGCATTAGGGGCTTGACAAGATGCCAGAACACCTATACATTAGAGGTTATGGGTTCGAGATCGTTTGAATTCATAGGGCAAATTAGCTATTGACAAGCGTATGCTTTTCATGCTTTAATGCTCTTAGCTCTTAGTCATCGTGCTATGGGCTACAGCCCTTTAAAATCTATGATTGCTTTGCCTACGTGTATGGGGTGGTTCCCTACGTAGGAATAACAAAGCCTATGCAACATGCCGATACACAGCGCATGGGTGCATAGAACATCATAGATAGGGGCTTCGTGCTTTAAAAATTGATTGTAGGTGAGCAGTGCAACATTTAACAATTGCCGCCATCCTAAAAACATCCTCCCATGCTTACCGCAGGGAAACCCACGCCTAGTATGCTAGGTGTAGCTTTCTTGTGCCTAAAATTGGAAAATGGAATTCTAGGGATAGTGGAAAAACAATTGTTAGAACATGGCCGCAGAACATGGTTTTCCTATGGAAAGCTATTTATAATTACAACCTACAACCATTCGTGCATTCAAAATATAATTGTATCTTGTCGCCTAGTCTTAAAGGCTTGATAATCTAAAGCATGATAGCGGGTTCCCTATCGGATAAGCATGGCATACCATGACCGATATAGCTATGCTATTGTTATTTAGATTATCGCTCACAATAAGGGGTTGACAAGATGCAATCCATAGGGTACATTATGTCCTACGGCTTGCATCTTAACAAGGAGGAAAAGTAAAATGTATGTAAAGATATTCAGTAAGGTATTCCCTGACTACAAAGAACGTATGGATTTTATGTCAGAATACGCTAAGGTTTGGATGCATACCGAGAATTGTGCATTGGAACTGTTGCCAAAGGAGTAATTATGTCTGATATACAATATGCGGTTTATTTGTCATTGTTCAATGAATGCAATGATGATTTTTGGCATCTTCCAGATGCTACAAAAGAGGCATTCTTTGATCGGTTATACTCTCGATAATACATTGTCATTGGTTTAGTATTCTCTCATAATACATTAGGAATAGTGTATTATGGGGACAGTATTGTCCAATCCTGCCGATTATTATCGGCTTATGTAAATCATTGGAGAAATTATTATGGCATTCGATAAAGTGAAATTTGAAGGCGTATTCAAGCGTGACGTGGTTCTTTTGGGACAAGCGGAGAAGTCTGTTAAGGAACTTCTTATGACTATGAGCAGGAGTGTTCTGGAAGCACATCATGCTACGGAGAACATCGGCTATGTAAATCAATTGATTGCAGCCCTTACCCCGGTTAACCGGAAGGTGGCTGTTAAGTTCTTTACGTTCTTTGGAGGGTTTTCGTATGATGAGCAGACAAAGTTCTTCACTACGAAAAGCAAAAAGCGTTATGGGAATGCGAAGGCTTTGTCTGAAGCATTCCTTCAGGATCCATTGAATAATATCTGGTCCTGGGCAGACCGTTATATTGAAGTGGAACAAAAGCCCTTCAATCCTGAATCATTTAAGACATCTTTTGCCAAATACATTGGCAGTAAGATGCAAGAAGCAAAGGATCATGGCCTGAGTCAATCCGAGATGATTGAATTGATCCTCAAGAACGGGGTTGATGCGGATAGCATCATCGAAGTGATGGAGCACATGGGGATTGTTGACGTAAAAGTAGAAGAATAATCCCTTAGCTCTGAAACAAAACAACCCGCTAGGCGAAAGCTTAGCGGGCTTTTCTTCGTCTGGAGTTTACATTATGACTGCCGTTCTTGACAATACATTACGTGCCGTATGGTTTGACCAAGGTACCTATGCCCTTAGCAGGGCTTTGCTTGTCTCTGCTAAACGCAAATATCTTTAATACATTCTAGCCCTCTGAGCAGGGCTAGGATGAT
>CALMKR010000163.1 GCA_937867625.1 uncultured bacterium
TGAGGGAAGCACCGTTTCTGCCACAAAAAGACCAGCCAAAATAGAAAAAGGCCTTGGGAGATCGTAAGTCGAAGGAATAGTTTCAACTGCCGATGCCCCAAGGCCTTTCGTCGAGCTTTGTTTGTTTGAGACTAAGTCTCAGTTTGGAGTTACATAGGTGTAATCTGACCAAAAATTAAGCTCTTGTAAAGTGAGAAATCAATGTTACTTGCATATACCAGCGTAAGTCCATCTCAGCCGACCTTCGCTAATCATGTAAGAAGATTTCTCTTTGGTTTGGATCTTCTTTTTGTGCGTTAGAATTTTTTTGGAGGTAATTCTTTATTTACAATGTACTCTTTAAGGGGTACCTCCAGGGTTCGTATCATAATGTCTTTTATGAACCGAACTCTGGAGATTCCTGCTCGCCCTCTCTGGGCCTACATGTATAGTATGTCCTTTATAGATAGTCGTAAAGGACACCATGGTGGATATCTGGGGATTGAGTAAAAAAATATGTCCTTTATAAAAGACAACCTTTCTCTATACTAAAATTACCCTTATGAAATAAGGGTAATTTTAGTATAGAGAAACTATAGTTGACAATCGTATGTTTTGTATTCTTATTTTCTACTCATTTGACATGGGTAGACTGAGCTCAACTGAGACAGGGCAGTGATCTGACCCAAAGGCAAGCGGGTGTATCTGGGCACGCTTGAGGAGGGGGAGGAGTTCGGTTGAAACCATCACGTAGTCAATCCGCCAACCGACGTTCCGTTCACGGGCGCCACCCCAGTGTGACCACCAAGTGTACTGGCCTCCTTCATCTGGGTGGAGGTGACGGAAGGTGTCTACAAAGCCAGCCGTGGTCATAGCGTCAAAGCCAGACCGTTCCTCCTTGGTGAACCCCTTCTTGCCGTCGTTTTCCTTCGGAAGGGCGAGGTCGAGTTCGGTGTGTGCCACATTAAAGTCCCCGCAGTAGATAACCGGCTTTTCGGCCGCTAGTCGTTTCATGTACATCAGGAAGGCTGGGTCCCAGGCTTGCCGCATCGGGATACGCGAGAGGTCATCCTTGGCATTTGGGGTATAGACAGTACTGACAAAAAAACCTTCAAATTCAAGGGTGACCACCCGCCCTTCGGTGGTCGTGTCACCGTAGGAGTCAGTGAGGGCAAATTGACCCGCTATATCCGCCGGCAAGCCGTAAAACACCGAAACTGGACTTAGTTTTGTGAAAATAGCCGTGCCCGAATAGCCTTTTTTATCGGCACTACACCAATACTCCTCATATTCCCCAAAGTCTATCTCGGTCTGTTCACGCTGTGCTTTGGTTTCCTGCAGGCAGAGAATATCGGGGTCATGTTCAGCCAAAAACCGTTGTAAATCACCCTTTTTGTGCACCGCACGAATACCATTTACGTTCCAAGAGTACAGTTTCATAGCAATGCTATCGTAGCATATATTAGTCGCAGCGGGTGTGTCATACCAAGGTTATACAAAATAGCTTGTATTTGTCTATAAATGTGCTTTAATAGAACTAGCGAAACTAATACTCCTTGAGGCAAGGACAACGTTGATCAGGTGTAGTGACGTTTTGTTTAAAAAATAAAAAAATAATATGACAGGTTCAATTGTACGTAAGACTGATAAGGGCTTCGGCTTTATCAAGCCTGACGACGGCGGAAAGGATGTATTCTTCCACGCACAGAATGTAGTAGACGGATTGTTCGATGAACTCGCAGAAGGTGAAAAGGTTACCTTCGAAATCGAGCAGGGTCCAAAAGGCCCAGCTGCTAAAGACGTTCAGCGCGCATAAGTCACGCTCCACTCACAAAAAGCCGTCGGCATTGTCCGGCGGTTTTTTGTGCATACGCTACATATATAGGTATACCCTGCGGTATACTGGTGGAGTATGTTCTTCGGACTCTTTTTTGAGTACACGCGCTGGCATTATAGTCGTGCGCTCATTAGCTATGTCCGAATACTCAAAAATTTTTGGTGGTTTACAGTCGCCTATTTTTCAATGCCGCTGCTTTTCAAAACCCTCTTTGTACCGTACAAGCGTATGACCGAGACCCCGGACCGGACTATTAGCTCCTGGCTCGAAGCTCAAGTGATTAATACTTTATCTCGATTCGTAGGACTCTGTGTCCGTCTCTGTCTCCTCACTTGTGGTTTTTTGGCACTGTGCTTTTTGACCGTCGGTGGGATACTAGGCTACGCTCTCTGGTTGATTGCTCCAATACTTTCAACCTTACTTGCCACATATGGCGGCCTCCTCATTATTGCCAATCTTTTTTAGTATGTCAGTCAACATCAACAAACAACATGCGGCGGTTATTCAATTCGAACGCTACTTTTCACGACGACAACAAGATTACTGGCGAGGGAGTGCCTTACTGCTTTTGACAATTGGTACCGGCCTTTTATTTGTTGACGGTGTGGTTACTGATGTGGTTGATGAAAAATTCCTTATTGGAGCACTCTGCCTCGTACTC
>CALMKR010000164.1 GCA_937867625.1 uncultured bacterium
CAATTAGTAAATTGCATAATTTGGTCTATTCCTGCTATACGTCCGTGGTATATAAACGAGCTGTCTGTTGTTCCGCTCCAGTTGTAGAAAACTAGATTTTCAAAAGTGATATTGCCCTGCAAAGTCCAAGTAATAGCAGAAGCAGCGAAGTTAATTCGTGCATAAACTTGCTTGACCATGTTCGGTATTGTTTCAGATTTAATTGTTAAACCTGCTGGCAAAGTTTTAACTGACGTACTATAGTCTGTCGCAGTCGCTACTAGTATAATCGTGTCGTTAGCTGCCACAACACTAATCGCTTTATCTACTGTCTTATATGGTGCGATAGCCGTACCAGCGTTAACATCTAAACCTGTAACTGAATTGACATATTTAACTGCCATTAGTCAACTCCCCCAACATGTTCTGTAAATCTTCGAGTTCTGTTTGCTTTCTAGCAATCTCATAGCCGAGTTCAGCTACCTCTATCTGCTGTAGGTATTCGGTAGTGTCGAAGCCCTCGATAGTGGCAGTCTGCAATGCTTGCTTAATAAAAGCTATTGATTGTTCCGTGACTGGTATTGTGAATGTTATTTCTTGCATGATTTCTCCTTTTAATTATACTCCTAGAACTCCGCCATCTATGATAATAGGTCGAGGGTATGCACCCATGTCCACACTGTAGCCTCTGATGTATGGTAGTCCGTTCAAGCCTTTTTCGGTACTATGACCACTTGCGACTGCTATCGTGAACTGTTTAGGGATATGCTCAAGACTGCCACTTATCATTTGAAAGTCATAGAATATCTTATTCCAGATACCTCTAGCGAACAGCTCAAAGGTTGGTGGTGATTGTGACATATCATATCTGATAGCACCCTCGTAAGGCTGTTCGTTGAATTGTCCGATAGCGAGGTTGGTGAAGCGTTTACTGTCGATGTATTCGTTGGCATAGCCGTTCTTGTCGTTGCCCTGCTTATAGCCCATGT
Organism: uncultured bacterium; assembly: GCA_937867625.1. GTDB lineage: Bacteria > Patescibacteriota > Minisyncoccia > Phycocordibacterales > UBA918 > OLB19. The sequence goes on from CALMKR010000164.1 coordinate 969, forward strand.
CTGGTGCTGAGGTATCGGTATTGAACTTGAGGCTGGCTTTGTTCCAGTTAGTACCGTCATAGGCGTAGTACTCGTTTGTATCACTTGAAAGTGCCACGCTCGGGTCGGCCGGTGTGCTGGTTAAGATGTTTCGTTTTGTATCGATAATTAGGCTTGAGCCACCACCACCACCGCCTGTGCCTACGAAGTCAGGCTTGCGTGTAAAAGGGTTAAAAGTATCCGACATTACACATTACTCAGATTAAAGATGTAGCTATAGGTAAGCGTTGCTCTGTTAGTCCATGCAAGCTGATAAGTCGTTCTCGTAGCGTTGTTGCCAATGTTAGCGTATCTATCGGTGTAGGGCGTTGAGGTCTTATCACGTTCCATTATTAAGTAAGTGCCGTCTACCTTAGCGAAGCCGTAGTAACTAGCACCTGTGTCGTTTGGTGCTTCGTCTTGGACTACATAAGCAATCAAAGGGTCTGTTGGCGTTACTATCCCTGGACCGCCTCCTGAGCTACCAGTGCCATATTCCACAAACTCGTTAAACAACTTGTTGAGTTTCT
>CALMKR010000165.1 GCA_937867625.1 uncultured bacterium
GGGTGGACTATGCGCCCGCTGATGAGGATATTTATTATCGTCCTCCTCAATCAGCTCCTGATTCACATTTCTACAATTTGTATAATCAATCTTGGGGAGTCCCTAGGCGTATTGCAGGTTCTCCAGAGAAAACCTTTTCAGATCCTATAGGGTACTTTTCCGCGTTCTACACTAAACTTCCTTCTTATTCGGAAACAGTCTGGACGGCCATAGGCATTTCTTCTGGGCCACCTCCTTACGAAAGTATGAGAGCAAATGCTTGGAGTGAGTTGATTGGATCGCAGCCACATGCGGCCAAGGGTTATTTCATCATCGATGCTTTACGAAGAGGAGGGGGACGTACTCTTGCTATCGAACGCAATAAAGAGAGATACCCTGAAATGTATCTATCTACTTATGCAGCTAATGCAGATATAACCCCCGGAGGTTGTACTGTCATTGCTGAATTTGCAGGGAGAGTGTTCTACGCAGGATTTAGTGGAGAGGTTATTGATGGAGATAGTAAGAGTCCAGACCTGTCTGGATATATTCTATTCTCACAGTTAGTTAATAGTTCTTCTGATGTTTTCAAATGCTACCAAGAAGGAGATCCAACTTCTAGAGAAGGTAGTGATATTGTAGATACAGACGGAGGGTTTGTCAGGGTGTCTGGAGTGAGTCAGATTAAGGGAATGATTGTATCTGGTTCTTCTTTAGTTATTCTAGCCGGTAATGGTATTTGGGAGCTTTCAGGAGGATCTGATTATGGATTTTCTGCTGCCAATTATAAAATATCTAAAATCAGTAATTTCGGAGTGGTATCCACCGCGAGCGTTGTAAGAGTTGGTGAAACAATCCTCTATTGGGGTTATAATGGAATTTATTCAATAGCCCGTAACAGGTATGGTATGTTGGAGGTTTCTTCAACAACAGATGACACAATACAAACTTTCTATGGAGAAATTTCAGATCTAGAAAAGAAGAACAGTAAAGGTGTCTACGACGATCTATCTAAGACAGTAAGATGGCTCTACTATAACAGTTCTGTATTCGGAGAAAATCCTTGGGTGATGGAGCTGGTGCTTGACACCAGAATCCCTGCATATTACGTCTATAAGATCTATAACAAACCTAACACATTGTTGAAAGATGTGTTCACTGTACCAAGTGCTCAGTTCACACAAGTTAGTGACTCTGTAGTTGTTGGTGTTGATATAGTTGTTGCAGGCTCTGATTTCGTAATCACACCTCGTATGGAACGTCTCCCAACAAAAACAACTGTTAAATATCTGGTTGGTGAAACAATAGCAGGAATTCCAAATAATGCTTACATAACTTTCTCTGAATACTCTGAAGGGACTTTCCGTGATTGGGGGGTTATTGATGCTAAGGCCCATTTGCTAACAGGAGCAATTACAGCCGGTGATTCCTCAGTAGATAAACAAGTTCCTTATGTCACAGTTCACATGTATAGGACAGAAAACAGTGTAGACTCCAATCTAGTACCTCTTAACCCTTCAAGTTGTTTATTGCGTTCACAATGGGAGTGGTCTAATAGTCCTAATTCAAATAAGTGGAGTTCTTTCCAACAAGTTTATCGTTATCGTAGGGGATATTCTGTGAACAGTCCTAGCGATCCTTATGACACGGGGTTTGAGTTGATAACCACTAAAAATAAGCTACGAGGTCAAGGACGAGCTGTTTCTCTCTACTTTGAGACAGAAGAGGGAAAGGATTGTCGTATCGTAGGATGGAACATTAACATAAATGGAAACGCAACAACCTAGAGAATGTTTCTATGAAGATGAAGACTTCAACATAGAAACAAACATCTATGAATCCTTTTTGGTTTTACATTGTACTGTTACCAACTGGAAGCCCTCTGTATTACGCAGGGGGCTTTTACAGTTTGCACGATTAGAACAATGGGCTATAGACCAAGGATTTGAAAGAATGATTACAATAACACCCAATCCTAAGTTTGTAGAAATCCTAGGTGGGCAAACTGTGGAAGAATTTGAATATGAAAACAAACAATATAAGGTGGTTGTATGGGACTTGAAACAGCAACAATAGCTGCTATATCTGCTGGTGCCTCTGTTACAGCAGGTGTGTATGGGATTAGTCAGAACATTCAAGCACGGAAGGATCAGCAGAGAACACGCCAAGAGCAAATGGCTGCTAACAAAGCACAGGAAATGGAAGAGCGTCGTAGACAAATACGGGAAGAACGTGTTAAACGTGCTCGTATCCTACAAGCTTCTGAGAACACAGGGACATCTGGATCGTCAGGAGAGGCTGGAGCTATTGGAAATCTCTCTACCAATCTAGGAGCTAATCTAGGAAGCAACCTATCCGCTGTAGAGCGAGGAGGTACAATCTCTGATCTAAGTCAGAGTGTTGCTAATCATCAAGGAAATGCGCAGCTTGCTGGTGCAGTTGGCTCTCTTGCCAATACAGGATTAAAACTTGGTGGTAGTATTTTTGCATCAAGCCAACCATCCTCTCCATCACAAGATGCTTGGGAAAGTAATTACCCTACTTAACTTACGAATATATAACAATGAATGAATTAGACAATCTGATGGGGGCAGAGACAAGCCCTGTAGTATTGAAAGACCTAATGGCTACCCCTTTGGAAACGATGACACTCCCAGAAGGAGCACGTCGTAACCGAGCTGCTCAAATTGCTCTCCTCTCCCCAGATCCGTCTAAGTCGGTTGAAAACTATTCGACAATGATGGCAGAGGATACGGGGGATTCTGCTCCTTTCACTAAAGGTTTGCAAGATCAAATCACTAGCAGCATGGAACAAACAGACATGAAAGGTCTAATGGATGTTGTTGGAGATCCTAATGTCTCTATGGGTCGTAAGCAACAACTGGTTAAAGAACATGCTACTAACTATATCCGTAAAGATTTTTCTACTAAAATCCTCACTAACAGCCTTTCTAAAGAAAGTCGTGATGAACCTCCTGACGCGGAACAAGCACGACTAACCACAGCAGATGCTATTGGTGAAATCTACAAACAACGAGAAGAAGAACAAGCTCTTGTTAATTCATTTGCAGCTAGCTTAGATAATTCTACAGGACGTGCTCTTTATGAAGTGACCAGCGCCTATGTAGCTCCTTTCAGCCAGAACATTCTGATGGCTACTATTGCTCAGAATGCTCCCGGAGGTAGTTTCTGGAAAGGCTTGAAAGCTTTTGTAGCTCCGGGACACGCTAAGATGAATATGCGTAAGCAGTTGGAAGATATGCCTCTCTCTCAACGAGAGCAAGCTACTAAGGATTTGCTTAACACAATTAGCAACCACTCAACAACTCTTTTTGCCAACGATAATGATTTTGCCAAATATCAGCTTCTTCAAGAAGTTGTTGGTCAAGGGGATTACAGCAATACATACAAATGGCTAGACACTCTCTCGGGAGCCTTGGATCTGTTTGCTCTAGGAAGCCTTGTACGAGGTGGTAAAGAGGTTGCCAAGGGGGTAGGTGCTGGTAAAGAGATTAAAGCTGCTGGAGATGCTTCTAAGGGCCTTCCTGCGCCTTATACGCTTGCAGAAACCTCTGGTAAACCTACTAAGGGGGTGTTTGATGATAAAATCTCTTCTCTTGAGAGTGAGAAGGCAAACCTTTTAGGAGATGCTGGAAACACCCTTGAGAAAGGAAAAGTAGATTCTCTACAGAAGGAACGTCAAACCCTTGCTAACAGTGTTCCTGATCGTAACAAGCTTGCTTCTGATATTCAGAAGGAGCGAGGTGTTACGTCTAAAGAAGCTAAACGAATTGCTGATGAAATCATTGCAGAAAAGAAAGCCAATGTAAAAGCTTCCATTGCTCGTATTGATGATCAGCTAAATTCTAATGCTCTTGCTTCCACAGCGGTACAGCGTGTTGCTGAGTTGGAGAAGCAAATCAATACGTTAATGAAGAACAATACAGAAATCCTTCTGAAAAAGAACAAGCTATCAGATGCCATGTCTAGGATTGAGATGAATGGTGTTGCTCGTATTGCTCATCCCTCTTCTCCTATGGAAGTTATCAAACTAGCTAATCCAGAACAAAGCCGTAACATCCTTCAAGTGATTGCTAAGAGTGAAGGGGATGAGGTGGCTATGGGTCTTGCTAACGTTGGTAGGACACAGGCTATGGCTAACGCCATTCTCCCACAGATTTTTGTAGGAGGTAGGTTGGCTGCTCAAGTGGTGGATGTGCAACGATCTCTTCGTCAAGACCTTCAGATTCCAGATTCTATTTGGAATGCTATGCACGATGGGGGAGGTATTCACTTCACTCCGGCAGAACGAGCAGAAGCCCTTGCCAATATCAAACATGATTTTGAAAGTGCTAATGGACTCACCCTGCGTGAGAACATGGGATCGTTTGATATGGACGGTGGAAATATTAAGATTGGAGCCACATACAGTCCTCCTCAAGGAGATTGGGTGAACGCTGTTGATGCTATGGATCAAACTAAGTTTGCTCTCCGTCAACACGGTGTTACAGACCAAGACATCACTCTTCTTAAGAAACAAGGATCAGAATATATTCCTGTTAAACTAAGCGATGTGAAAGACACCCCAGGAGCTTACGCTGTTCACTTGACTAAAACTATGAGCGTTGATCCGACTAACATAGTGTATCTTGAAAAAGGAGATGTTAAGTTTAATCTCTTTGATCGTATGCCGTTCACACAATGGGGAGATCACGGCAGTATGCAAGCTCTAGTTATGGATGCTTCCTCTATGCTACATCCAATGTATACACAAGGGGCTGTAACAGCTACAGATAGGTCGGCTAAGTTTGAGAAGATGCTTCTAGATATTGCTAATGACTTTGCTGAAGGATATAACAAACTTCCTAAAGCAGAACGTACTTCTATGAGTCAATACATTCGTGAAGCCAACTTCAATGAGCTGAAGCTTGATCCTTTGTATGTGAAGAACCAATACGGCATTTCTGATGCTGGAGTGGAAACACTTAAAGATTGGCGTAGGTTTTGGGATACGCATTATTATCTTGAGAATTATGATGTGATTCGTACATTGCAATCACAGAACTATGGAATCTTTAAGAACAAGAATGCTGAATTCATTGGTAAGGAACTGAAGGTTAAAGACAGTACCCTTGGTCGTGTTTATGACCCAGACCTTGATAAGATTGTAGAATTGTCTAAAGCAGAAGTAGATGCACTCTATGCTGCTAAGGGACATTTTGTAACCCTCCGTCGTCCTAGTCCTTTTCATGGAGAGATTGTTACTCACGCTA
>CALMKR010000166.1 GCA_937867625.1 uncultured bacterium
TGTAACCAAGTTGCGAGCAGAGCTTCCTCATGCACACTATGTTACATTTGAAAATCATGGACATTTTTGTACCGGTGATATCGGTCTGACTTTTCCAGTGCTGCTAGAAGAATGTGTAAAATAGTTTGTATGGAAAAGCCACAAGTCATATTCATACACGGTGGGGATGCAATTCGTGATCCAGAAAAACTATATCAATTGCTGCGTGCTCGTTCATTTAATCCTTACGAACAAAAGAAAAAGTGGCGGGACGAGCTGATAGAAAACATTGGTGGTAATTATGAGTGTCATACGCTTTCAATGCCAAATGCATTTTGGGCAGACTACGAAGCGTGGAAAATCTGGTTTGAAAAAATGACACCGTACATGCACGACGGTCTCATCCTGGTTGGACATTCTCTTGGTGGGGGATTCCTCCTCCGGTATCTGGGTGAAAACACACTGCCTGTCCGAGTCGCACAATTGCATCTCCTTGCACCGGTGGTGCTTGATCTCGAAGATTGTGACGGCTTTTTGATTGAAAGCAGTTCTTGGGCTGGTTTCAAGACTGCTATAGATGCAGTACATGTCTGGCATTCCACCGATGACAATTTCGTGCCAATTGCACACAGTGAAAAATTACTTGAGCTATACCCGTCAGCTACCTTGCACCGCTTTACCGACCGCGGACATTTTTTGACCGAGTCATTTCCTGAATTAGAAGCCGTAATAACCACTACCTAATATGCGACATCTTATTGTACTGCCGGGCAACAGCCAGAAGAATAAAGCTTGGGGCGAACTGATACTCACTGAATATGCGGCGCAATTTGATTCCGCTTTTATGCTCGAGTACGACCACTGGGAGAGCGGGGAAGCGAATATCAATTTCACGCGAGAAGAAGAGAAGCTGTGTGCGCATACTGCAACACTGCCGGCCGGGACGGAGATTGTGCTTATGGCCAAGTCAGCCGGGTCGCTCTTAGCCTTCCTCGCAATTCATCATGGTGCTATTACACCAAACTACTGCGTCTTCTTCGGAATTCCATTTGATCTCGCCGCTGATAATCTGTTCAAAGATAACTGGTCACCGGTAGACAGTTTTGCTATCAAGGCCGTCGCATTTCATAATCTGGCAGATCCGACTACCAGCTACGAATTCACCAAATCAATGCTCGAAGTTCACGCTCCGCGCATTACCCTCATCGCCACCAATGAAGCCGACCACTGGTATGGCGACACCGTGACGTATAACCCATCTATAACGTCACTTCTTCAGTCAAAATAAGACCGACTCAATACAATCAGTAAGCACTAATACCCCAATCGATTGGGGTATTAGTGCTTACGTTTTATAATATAGTTTCGATGGGGCATTATTCCACCGACTGTTAAAATAGAATCAAGTATCGCAATAAATTCAGTGTAGTCCTTTTTATTTTTTGTGAGGGCTTTGATTGTATAGTCAAATTCATGTCGTTCGTAACGTTCATACAACTTTGCAACAGTTGATTCGCTAACATGTAAGTATGTCGCTATGCGATGTATTGGTCGGCCTTCACTGAGTAGTGCAATAATTGCTAAACGTTTTGCCAACATTAATTTTTCTTCTTTGCCAAAGAATTCAGTCAAAAATTTCTGTGCGAGGTCAGAATTCAAACGTCCAACAACTTCAGTTAGTTGATGAGCCAACTCAGATTCTTGCTGTTGAGTTAGCGTTTGTTTTGAAACTCTTGCCATATATTCTCATAATACCCCAATCGATTGGGGTATATGATAGAATTATTAACATAGATTTTATATGAAATACATTGATACTCACGCCCACCTCAACCTTTCGGCCTTCCACGATGATGTGGAGGCGGTGGCTGCTCGCTGTATTGCTGAAGAAGTCGGCGTCATCAACATTGGCACCAAACTCTCCACAAGTATGCGGGCAGTGGAACTTGCGCTTCGCTATGACCACATGTATGCGATTGTTGGCCTCCATCCGATTCAGACCGTGCCAGGTACCCACGACGAAGACGAAATTGGTGAAGGGGGGCAGCCATTCGTGAGTCGCGGTGAGGTCTTTGATTACGCCGCGTTTCGAACATTGGCACAATCACCCAAGATAGTAGGGGTTGGCGAGTGCGGTTTTGATTATTGGCATTGTCCGAAAGAAACGTATGAGATTCAGGAGACCGCTTTTCTCGAACAGATAAAACTGGCCAACGAACTTGGGCTACCGCTCATGATTCATACCCGTGGGCCAAAGCCAGGGGAGGAGAGCCCAACCGGACGCAGTGTCTATGGAGATGTGTACGAACTCCTCAAGACCCACGCCAAGGTACCATTTAATGTGCACTTCTATGCGGGGACTCTCGAGGAAGCCAAGCGATTCTTTGAAATCGGTGGCACTATCTCATTCACAGGAGTGGTTACCTTCGCGAAGGCGTATGAAGACATCATCAAAGCCGTGCCGCTTGATAAGATACATGCCGAGACCGATTGTCCGTATGTAGCGCCGGTACCGTATCGCGGCCAGCGCTGCGAGCCATGGATGGTTAAAGAAGTATATAAAAAGATTGCCGCCATCCGTGGTGAAGAGGAGGAGGTCGTTCTCCAATGCTTGTTGTCGAATACGAAGAATCTTTATGGCATTAAGTAGCTTTAGTCTCATCAAGTTTTAACTTCAAAATATTTGTCTCCACAGCAGAGGGATCGAGCTTAAATCTGTCGACACCGCGTTGTTCTGGTACTAAGTGAATATGGAGATGATCCATTTTATAGTAACCATCTTTATTTTTGTCAGCACTTTCACGGAACATGGTCAAAAATTGCGTTAATGGACTACCGTCATCGTAGGTGAGTCCGAGCGACAGTAAATGTTTGGTGATTCGTTTCAAAAAACTTTGAAAGTCAATTAGTTCTAATCGAGTGAGTTTAGAAAAGTAATCAATATGCCGTTTGGGCACAATCATCGTGTGGTACTTCCAGTAGGGAGAAATATTAGCAATCCAAACAAAATATTTGGACTCGCCAAGGAGTATTTGTTCCTTTACGTGACAAATAGGACAATGGCCATCTGGTATACCTTTCGTCCATTGTTCATAATCATCTCGTGATATGAGCGGCATAGTCTGATTAGTCAAAGATCTTGATGAGATATTCATCAATTTTGCGTTGGTCCCAATCGTAGAAGCTCGCATCCGCGCGCTTGAGGTCGCTGGCGAGGTCTTCACCCACAAAGCGCCAGTGCCAGGGTTCGTACACGTAGTAGTTATTACCTTCAGGGTACGAGAGGATGAAACCATATTTGTGGCCATTTTCTTTGAGCCAGGCGTAAGCCTTGCTGTCACCAAATCCGCCCAGGGTACCACCAAGGTCAGGGGTTGAAAAATCGAGGGCGGTGCCGAGCTGGTGTTCTGAGTAACCCTGATCAGCGGAGAAGGTGTTGGCGCCACTGCCGTAGGATTGGAGATAAGCTCCCTTCAGATCAGCTTGTGTCTCGAAAGAACGGTACGCAGATACTACGGTGAGGTTGATGCCATCATCTTTAGCATCTTCGAGTAATTGTGCAAGGAAGGGGAGCGCATCAGCGTGGAAGTATTGTTCCTGGCGTCCCGTGGCCAAAAAGTCGTTATCGATAAGTTTCAGTCGAGAGGGGACAAAGTGCTCACTGAGGAAGTATACCTTCGAGTATTTTTGGAGAAGTTCCTCGTCGGTTTTTGAAAGTTTATCAAGTCGTCCGACCGTTCCTGATATTTTATTTATTTGTCGTTCGAAGGCATCGTTTTTGGCTTCCTCTTGTGCGAGTTTTGCAGCGAGGTCGTCACGTTCAAGGGTGAGGGTGGCTATGGTGCTACTGGCAGTGATGGCTTCTTCTGCCCGTTTGTCGGTGGAAGAGGCGACTTCAAGGAGAAAGTAATTCCGCTCCTGGAGCAGCATATTGATGCGTTCATGTTGGGTGTAGCTATAGTAGCCAAGTCCGCCAAGTACTACGATAAGTACACCTGTCAGACTAGTCATGATGTAGAACAGGCTCGGTGAAGCGGATTTTTTACTATCCATAATGGGGATATTGTAGCACGCCTCGTGACCTTGAATCACTGGCTAGTTTGTGGTATTGTTCTGCCGTTATTAGAAGGCGGTATCAGGAGGCTGTTTTGGCTCACTGATATCAAACAATTACATATGAACGATACAAACATGCCAGTTACCGAGGCGGAACGTGAGCCAGCGGCTTACGAACTCGCCTACCACGTACTTCCAACGGTAGCTGAAGGGGAAGTAGATAGTATTGAAGCCGAAGTAAAAGCGTTTATTACTAAGGCCGGCGGTCAGATTTTTGACGAAGAGATGGCCCAGCGATTCGAACTTGCGTACGAAATCGAAAAGTATCTCGAAGGCCGGTACCGCCGTTTCAGTAGTGCTTACTTTGGCTGGATTCGTTTCCGCCTTGACCCACAAGCACTCGCAACCGTAAACGAAGAAGTAGAAGCTCACAAAGCGATGCTTCGTACCCTCACTATCCGTTTGACGAAGACTGAAGAAGAAAACCCCTTCCGCTTCCACGACGCAATCGCTGACCTCAAGACACATAATGGCACCATTACTGACGAAGAAGTTGTCGAAGTTGAAGGAGTAGTGGAGGCCGAAGGGGTAGGGCGGGA
>CALMKR010000167.1 GCA_937867625.1 uncultured bacterium
GCGAAGAGCCTATGCACCAGCTGGACAGTGATAACGGCAGTCATTACGACTGCACAACTGAAGAAGAATCATAAGCATATCATTTTAATTAAATCAACTGTATGATAATAGCATGGAACTAAAAACATAAGGAGTGGTTATGCTGGTGGGCTGTAATGGATTTCATGTAGTGCGAGACGGTAGAAATGTTTACATCATCAATACCTTTCAATCATTCAAGCTCGAAGCCATCAATAGCGGCTGGAAGAATATTGACCGCATTACATCGAACATCAGCGATAAGACAACCATGAGCCAACTAATAGAAATGTTCTATCTAAAGAACGAAACAGGTCAGTCTGTGCGACAAGTGGTGAGAATGATACCATGCCCAGCACCGCAGAAGTGGAGAGATTATGGCAAGACCTAGTGTACTACCAAACGGAGAAGCATTTAATCAGCGCGACTGGGTACTCGCTAAAAAGCGTGCTAAGGCGATGTATGACCATGTATGTGCTATATGCAGCAAAGAACTTGATGCCAACGCCAAGGCTTACACCAACAACTCTGTAGAGGTAGATCATATATATCCGCTATCTCTTGGCGGCCACCCATACGAAGTATCAAACCTGCAATTACTCTGCATGAAGTGCAACCGTCGCAAGTCAAATAAGTTACCCGGCAGTGATGTCGCGATACCAAGAGATGACCCGCTACCACTGTCTGGTGACTGGTAGTGATATAATACAGATATAACAACACGCTAACTCAAGCGGTAAAGTGAGGATCAATGGCTACAAAAAAAGAGCAGACAAACGAAGAGTGGTTTCTATCGCTTACTGAGAAGCAATATACAGCTCTATGTAATACTTATGTAGACCAAAAGATGAAGCTTAAAATACCGAAGCTTGATAGCTATGACCAGTTCTTGAATTACTTTAAAGACCTGAGTCCTAATAAAATAAAGCTACTACTTAAAATAGGACAAGAAACATTGTCAGTTGAGGCATATGCATCTATCCGTTTATGGGCCGATATATTAGCAAATCCTAGTAGAATTTCGAAAATCCATAAGAGCGGACTCACCAGCGCCACAGGCGAGAAGTCTATCGTTGAAATTGCTAAGGGCGATGACATACTAGCTACCCTCGTAGCAATTCGCAACAAGATAGCCGAACGTATAGATGGTGGTAGCGATGATATGGCTAGGCTTACACAGCAACTACGTGACATCACGCACCAGATAGCAGACGAACGCCGCAAGCTAGGTCCTAGCAAAGATAGCGACCTCGGCAAGCTGCTAAGCGGTTATAAAGAACGAAGTGCCAACGGTGCGAGGCGTAATAGCTTTAAGTCGCGGATAACGGTAGATGATGCAGAAAAATAGATTAGGCAACCAGAAGCCTACTTTTGATCAGTATAAGAACGGCGATATATGGATCGCTGAAAAGACTATTGAGCTGCTCGGACGCTACTACGAGCCGTTACTTGATTGGCAGCGAATGGTGCTTCGCAGATGGCTGGCAGTTGATGAAGATGGCAAGTGGTCAAACCCTGAATGTGTATTGACAGTTCCGAGACAAAATGGTAAAACATTCTTAATCGAAGCTCGCATAATCGGCGGTATCGTATTCCGCGGCGAAGCACTTATGTACACAGCCCAGAGCCTAAAAACGTCTGACGAAATAAAACGGCGTGTCATGAACTTCTTTTACAATGCCGATAAAGAGCTAAACGAAATGCTGACCGATGAGTTTAAGAACAAACCTAAGAGCCTAGACTACATCGAACTGCGAAATGGTGGCCGTTGCATCTTCAACACCCGAACACGTACCACAGGGCTTGGTGGAACGGCTGACACGCTATTATTCGATGAAGCTGCTGAGCTAACCGATGCACAGCAAGAAGCTATGATACCGACACTGGCAGCCGGTAAGAGCCAGAACCACCAGACTATATATGCCTCTATGCCACCAACATCTGGTAGTAGTGGTACAGTTCTATCCAGAATTAGAAGAAAAGTGGTAGATGGTAAAGCGCCTGATGTCTGTATGCAGGAGTGGGGCGTTAAATCTATAACAGATGTCAACGATAAAGACGCGTGGTATCTATCGAACCCAAGCCTCGGGTATTTCTTAATGGAGAGTGCTGTTGCGCGCGAAGCACAAACAATGAGCCTCGACTCCTTTAATAGCCAAAGGCTCGGCTGGTGGGCTGGTGTTGAGAGCCAAAGAGCTATTAGCGATGAGCAGTGGCAGAAGCTACTGGACAAGGAGTTCAAGAAAACACCTGATATGACACCAGCCTATGCGGTAAAGTTTAGCCCCGATCGCAGCGGTGTATCATTAGCCGTTGGTGTGCTGCGAAACGATATGAAAGTACACGTCGAAGTGCTAGAGCGTAAATCGTTATCCGAGGGTACAGCATGGCTGACAGCATGGCTGCTAAAGCGTTGGCGTGATTGCGGCATCATCATCATCGACGGTATGGCTGGCACTCAGCTACTCGTAGAGGACTTAGTACGCACCGAACCCAAGACAAGCCGAATAATACTAACACCGAACTTTAAACAGGCAGGGAGCGCCTACGGTGGCTTCTACCAAGCTATAGAGCAGGAGACTATCACCCACTTCGGACAACCGTTAGTCGAGGCGGGCGTTAAAACTATTCGTAAGCGTGATATGCGAGATGGCGCATTCGGCTTTGCCAGCATGAACTCCGACATCGGCTCAGACATCATAGAGAGCCTAGCGTTCGCGCATTACGGTGCTTTAAACCCAAAGAGGCGTAAGTCGGCAGGTGGCGGTCAGAAGTTCTTAATTTAAAAAGGTATAATAAAGCTATGAAGAAAACAACACTCAAGATATCGCAGATAAAAAGCAATCCGAACAACCCTAGGATAATCAGAGATGCTAAGTTCGAGAAGCTCGTGCAGTCTATAAAAGACTTCCCCGAAATGCTTGATGCTCGTGAGATTGTAGTCAACACCGAACACGTAATTTTAGGCGGCAACATGAGATACAAAGCTTCACAATCAGCTGGACTTAAAGAGTTACCGGTAAAGATTGTTGACTGGACTGAGGAGAAACAAAGAGAGTTTGTTATCAAAGACAATATCGGAAATGGCGAATGGGACGCTGACGCTCTTGCAAACGAGTGGAGCGACATGGACTTAGCGAGCTTCGGGTATGAAACACCACCAGACTGGGGTAGCGATGACGAACCAGACTTAGAGGACAAAGTAGAATGTCCAACCTGCCACAGCAAAGTAAACCCTAATAAGATAACTGACCAGTAATGAACGACATCGTCTACGTCTACAAGCAGAGCGGTGATGGAGGACAAGAGCTTAAACACTCACTCCGAAGCCTATGCAACATCACACACGGCAAAATATTCATTGTAGGCGATAGAGAGGACTGGTTCAGCGACCACATTATTCACATACCAGCC
>CALMKR010000168.1 GCA_937867625.1 uncultured bacterium
AGTTAGAAACGGGATGAAATACGAGGAACAACAAAGCCGCGGAGGAAGCGGTACTGATTGGTACCGTGACCGACGCGACTGCTGTTGTGACAAAGTAGTTCGCCCGTTTATATCTTGAGGTCGTCGATGGCCTCGTCGAGCGATTTAGTCGATGAGGTTACAATCCCCTCATCTTCCATCGCTTCACTCATCTCGCGAGTCATCCCCTTCCCTCCTTCTGGTTCGTTGATCTTGAGGTTCACGCGGGCATCGTGCTTCATTCCGACCACACGCAACAGTGTGCGGATAGCCTTCGCGGTATTACCAGAGCGACCAATAATCTTACCCATATCATCGGCGTGAACATCAAGTGTCAAAAGTACACCCATCTCATCAACGGTACGGTTGATGTGGACAGTTCCCGGATTATCGACCAATGCCTTAACTACCGTTTCTAGAAATTGCTGATCTTCGTGCATATCGTATTCGTATACTATCGTGTAAATGTCACGTGTGCGCGGAGGTAATCAGGGCGACACAGTAGACGTCTATATATCGTACGGGGGTATTGCAGGTACGTCAACAGCCCGTCTTGCATAAATCAGAAGACGGGCTGTATGAAAAGTAAGGAGTTATTCGGCTTTGGCTTCTTCGGCTGGAGCTTCGGCAGATGCCTCAGCTGGTACTTCCGCAGGAGTTTCAGCATCTCCTGCTGGGGCGGCAGCCGCTTCTTCTTCAGCCTTCTTGGCAGCTTCAGCGGCTGCCTTGGCATCGGCTTCAGCCTTTTCGGCAGCAGCCTTAGCTTCGGCTTCAGCCTTGAGCTTTGCCTCGTCGATGATTGGTGACTTCTTTGGCAAGGCATTCTTTTTCTTACCGTCAACAATCTTCTGGCTGACGAGCATGTTATACACGGTAACTGATGGCTGAACACCATGAGCTAGCCAGTGCTTAGCCTTATCACCATTGATAGAAATACGGCCGAGCTTTGGGTCATAAGAACCGAGAAGGTCGACAGTTTTATTACTTTTTACGCTCGTACGCTTATCAACCACTACAATTCGGTAGCTTGGGTTGTTTTTGCGGCCTACACGCTTTAAACGCATCATTAACATAGTGGTTGCAAGACTATCAGAAATACATCAATTGGTCAATAGTTCCAGCCATCCACTAATCACTTATCTTCTTTGTTGGCTTCGTCATACCATCATGCAACGTAGCAATAAGTACGTTTTATGATGTTATTCCTCGCCGCCTCGAATATAAGCAATTATTGGAGTCTGGATTAATGGCATTTTTTGTATTCCTAAATAACAATAGCGTGCTATACTCGCCAATAAATATGAACGAAACATTTGAAGGCGTACTGATGGTACGCGGCAAAGGGACTGGTTTTATCAAGTTACCAGATCACGAAGAAGATATTGTTATTGAGCGCGAATCTCTCGGCTTTGGCCTAGATGGTGACATTGTCGAAATCACCCTCAAAAAGAAAATCCCCGGCAAACGCCAAGAAGGCAAAGTCACTCGGGTCATTACCCGTGCTTGGCAAGAGCTTATCGGGACAGTAAAAGAACGTGAGGTAGAGGGCAAAAAGCAGTACTACTTTGCGCCAGACAACCACCGTATTCACGTGCGCCCGGTCCTCCCTACTGCGACCATAAACGACCTCAATATGAAGGTCGCCATTGAAATCTCAAGTTGGACGAGTGAACACACCGACCCAGTTGGTACCATCACCGAAACCCTCGGTCGTGCGGGAGACCACGAGACTGAGATGCAGGCGATTATCCGCAGCGGTGGTTTTGCAAAGACCTTCCCTGAGCTAGTACAAAAAGAAGCGCATGGACTCTACGAACGCCAGGCCGAGATATTTGCCGAAGCACTCAAGGACCCCAAGCGTCGCGATATGCGCGGAGTAACCACGATGACCATCGACCCCCATGACGCGAAAGACTTCGACGATGCCCTCTCCCTCCAGACCCTCCCTAACGGCAACTACGAAATTGGTATCCATATTGCCGACGTCTCACACTATGTGACCAAAGGAAGCGTACTTGATCAAGAAGCCAAAGAACGCGGCACGTCGGTTTACCTCGTAGACCGCGTGATTCCGATGCTACCAGAGGTCCTCAGTAACGACCTCTGTTCGCTGCGTCCACACGAAGACCGTCTCGCCTTCTCAGCTGTCTTTGAGATGACCAAAGATGCCAAGGTGGTCAATGAATGGTACGGACAAACCGTCATCAATAGTGATCGTCGTTATTCTTATGAAGACGCCCAAACCACTCTTGATACGAAGAGCGGCGACTACCTCGCCGAACTCACCCTCATGATGGACCTTGGCCGCATCCTGCGGAAGCGTCGGTTCAGTAACGGAGCAATTGCCTTCGAACAGCCAGAAGTGAAATTCGAACTCGACGAACGCGGTAAGCCAATTCGCGCATTTAAGAAGACGCGGACTGAAACGATGATGATGATTGAAGACTTTATGCTCCTCGCTAACGAAAGTGTGGCACAGCATATCTACAACCTCGCCGAAAAGCGTGGCCGTGACCATGCCTTCATTTACCGTATCCACGACCTACCGAACCCAGACAAAATCGAAGAGCTTTCGCTTTTCCTCCGTGTTCTTGGCTATGAATTTGAAGTACAAAAAGGAATTGTGAAGGCGACTGATATCAACAAACTCCTCAAGGAAGTCACTGGTACTCCGGAAGAAAACCTCATCAAGACCGCAACCATTCGCTCGATGGCCAAAGCCGTCTACTCGACCAAGAATATCGGACACTTTGGTCTCGCGTTTAAGTTCTACACGCACTTTACTTCCCCAATTCGCCGCTACCCTGACCTCCTCGCCCACCGACTGTTGCGTCTCCACCTCGACAATCAGCCGATTGCCGCAGGTGAAGTATCAGCCTACGAAGCAGTCAGCATCCAATCCTCAAAGCGTGAAATGGAAGCCGTCTCAGCTGAACGTGACTCGATTAAATTCAAGCAGGTTGAGTTCATGATGAACAATGTCGGCAAGGAATTTGATGCCATCATTACCGGCACCGCTGACTGGGGTATCTACGTCCAAGAACAGGAAGCTCTCTGTGAGGGTATGGTCCGCCTCGCCACCATCAAGAGTGACTACTTTGAACACGAAGCGAGCAAGTACCAAATCAAAGGCCAGAAGACCGGTAAGGTCTACCGTCTCGGTGATAAAGTCCGGGTAAAGCTCGCCCGTGCTGATGCAGAGGAACGCCAACTCGACTTCGAGTTGGTTACAAAATAACCCCTCTACAGATAGTAAAGACGCCCAAAACGGCGTCCTTTCTTTTACCACTTCTCTATGCTACTGTGTCGCCAGCTGACAGCAGCCGAAAGGAGGTGACCACATGCTGTTTTATGCTCTTCTACAGATGAAATCTGAAATGACCAAAACCACGCTCGAACTCATCCTTCGTGGACGCGGCATGTCGGGAGGTATGACCAGTCACGGGGATCTTGTTCTGGTTCAAATCAGAGACGAAACTTTTCGCGAAGAAAGTCACGTTGAGCATTTCTGCTCTAGCCTGAACGGACAGAGTTTGAAATTGCTTCTCCTGACCGAACCAAGTCCCGAGGGAGTCAATGAAATCCTCTATCCAATACCCTACGGGAAACGTCGCGCAAAACGAGAACGGAAACCCGATAGCCCTGAGGTTCAAAGGAGTGACGAAGAAGCGAATCAGGCTTTGAGGACACTCTGTGAATTCCTAGCCGCCACCCTCGGACGGGAATGGGAACACAAACAGCGCATTTGGAAACACGCGCGCAAGGTGCCCTGCGCCTAGGCCGGAGGTAGTCCTTAATTGTTCAGCAGAACAGTTAAGGACTACCTCCGGCCATTTTTCATTCACTACTCACAAGCAAAATGCTGTTTTACCTTATACTCTCTGAGTCATCGCCTGAGTGGCACCATACACCTTAGCAGTATACTCACTGCCGTGGATCTTGTACGCCGGTCGCCACTCCTCAAACATTGCTGCTTTCGTCATTCCCAGATACACATCATATCCAGTTGGGATATCAACCCCATCAAACATATCCACCATCTCACTTGTGGTTGGGTATAGTTGTACAAATTTTTTGATAATTTGCTCAAGATTACCCATACCGTTGTTATACGCACCAATCAACACTGGACCAAAAAAGTACCGTAACATCGCTGATGCATCATCATCAAAATAGTTGATAGTGATAATGTCTATTTCATTGCGACATACTTGTGAAATATGTTGGTACGCCTGTACAAAGT
>CALMKR010000169.1 GCA_937867625.1 uncultured bacterium
TTTTCATGTGATTATCTTTTTGTTTGAAATTAAAAAAAACGGCCGAGGGGAACCCTCGGCCGTGCTCGTCAGAGCGATTGTGTGATGTATCAGTCGCCGATCACGTCCTTGATGCGCGCTTTGCAGCCGGTGCAGTTGCCACCTCCGTGACAATGGAGGTGACCCTCACGAATCAGTTGGTCGATCAGCTGTTCGCGGTTCAGCTCGGTCACTGGCCGCTTTTGCCACCGGTGCCGCATCCACAGAGGGATCGACAGGATCAGACGGACTGCTTCAAAGAACTGGTGCGCCCTCGTTTTGGCCGTGTCGGCCATGGCGGGCTGTGTTGTCATTGTCATGCTATTCCTCTTTCACTGCTTCATGTTTCCGGCTGCATACCTGTGCAGCGGAATGGACGATAGTAACCGTGATGGCTAGGGCTGTCAATTGGGGATAGGGGTACTATGCTACTGTACGCTTGTATACACCACCTATGAAAGAATCAAAGCTTTGTGTCCGTTGTGGCAAACCCTTTACCAACCGGAAGAGTTGGAAGCTGCGTGGTCAGTGGGAGCAGGTCATCTACTGTAGCGAGCGGTGTAAGGCAGGGAAGTAAAACGCGATAACGTCATTCTAGAAGCGTAGACATCAATTGATGGACCTAATCTTGGTAGGGATTGCGTAATCGCTAATGTTTTTGTAGTCTATTCTGGGACAAGAAAAGGGAGGAGTTCTTGAGAAGCATAAATTGGACAAGGGTCGATAAAGTCCGCAAAAGATGGCGAAGTGACCAAGACTATATGCGGCAACCAATAGTGCGACCCAAGCTGGTGCCTACCAGTACCACAGTCCTTTGTCCGCAAGGACAGATGGGTCGCGTGGTTGATCATGAGCACGGACTTAATGTCGTGGTCAACGCTCTTGGTCAGGTCATCGGCAACTTTGCGACCGCCGATCTGAAGCTGTATAAACCGAAGTGAAAAACGCGCTCCCCTGGGGCGCGTTCACTTATATAAAATGATTACTTTTTTGGTTGTCCCGGGATGAAGTAGTTGGTACGGGCCATGTACGCTCGGTAGTCCTCAGGGTATTTTTCAAGAAAGATTTTTTCGAGCATTGGTCCAGTGACACGGGTCACAATGTACCAGATGAGGAGGGGACTGAGTACCGCCCACGCTCCGTACGGGAGCGGGTAGGCCATAGTGGCGAGCCCAATCCAGATCAAGACTTCGCCAAAGTAATTGGGTCGACGGCTGTACCGAAAGAGACTGGTCGTCATAATCGGGGCAGGTTCGGCACCAGCACGCTTGCGGGCGAGGAAGGCATCAAGCTGCCAGTCAGCGGTGGTCTCATACCCGAGTCCACAGAGCATGAGGAGCGCTCCGACGGCCGTCTGCCAGGTACCGTGTGCGTCCCCGGCCGAGAGGGTGACGATAAAGGGGAGTGCAATGATACAGATAATGAGTCCTTGAAATAAGTTGACCTGCAGGTAACTGCGTCTGAGGAAGTACTGTCGGCCTTGTCGCATCCACGTTTGGCGCCAAGCGGCGTAGCGGGCGTCTTCGGGCTTCCCGTGATTTTTGCGCCAGATGCGTACACCCAGACGTACAGCCCAGAGGGTGATAAGGGTCGCAACGAGCAGAGTAAGTGGGTAATAACCATCGGTAATCACTATCGCCGACCAAGCCCCGATAGCAAATAGTGGCCCATACGCTATGTCCATGACACCCATATCCTCTTTGTGTGCCGAGTATAAGAAGATGAGCGTCGACATCGTGAAGATAATCAGTGCAAAAAGAAAGATGTTGATAAGAAGGGTTGTAACCATATGTATCTAGTGTAACAAATGCTAGAATATCTTGACATGCCGCGTGCACGAACAATGACAACTGAAGAAGACACGCTAGCCCCCAAAAAACGCGCGCCCCGCAAGCGAGCAGTGGCTGTTACTGAGGGTGAAATTCCCGCGCCGCGTGCACCTCGAGCGCCACGGAAGCGCGCCGAACCAGTAGAAGTAGTCGCTCCCATTGAAGTCGCTCGTGCCGAACCGACTCGCCGCGCTCCGACGCCAATCAGTGCGCAGCGAAAGGCCGTCTCCCGAGGTCGACGGTCGCTCGTTTGGACGCTTGGTATTGTCCTTCTCCTATGCGGGGCTGGAGTAGGAATTGGTATGAGCGATCGTGGGCAGATTGATGTGGTGGCTGTCGTGAATGAACGTAATGAACGAGTCAATCGTGGGGAAGTCCGTGAGGGAGAAAGTACTATCACGGTCCCTGTTCAAAATGGTGACATCCGTCCGAACGGAGGATTGACGCCAGCGGATGTTCCTGTAACACCACCAGCGACAGAGACTGCGGCGACCACCACCGCAACTTCTACTGAAACGACCGCATCCACAACCGAGCCTGTCACTGAATCAATCACAGAAACTCCGGACGAAACAGCTCCGCCAGTGACATCATAAAAGCGAACCGGTCGAGGTTCGCTTTTTCAAACATTATTTTTGTCGCGCTTCGGTACATTTGTCGCAGCGACATTGTTTGGGCTTGATGTACGTGTTCCAAAATTCCTTGCCGTAGTCGTAGGTAAGCTCCTCGCCAGCGTTGATTCCACGTTTGGCGTAGATATAGATATGTTCTTCTTTGTCGTCAATTTCGGGATAGCAGTTCGGACGGCAGGAGTGGTTGATATAACGTGCGGTATTTTCACGACCGCGACCGTCGACTGTCCAGTTGTCGTTAATCTCAAACAGGTATTGCCCACCTCGTTCATTGGCAACATCGGCGGTGATTTTTTCTCCCGTGTATTCGATTACCAGTTCACCTTTGGCAATAGCGATAGTGGTAAAAAGCCCCAGTCCGTGAGTACCACGTTTTACAATTAGACGATCAGTTTTTTTCATAGCGCGGAGAGTATACCACATGATGTTATCTTTGCTCCACTGGTGATTTTGTGAACAGGACTAGTTAAATAGTTGTAGTCGACACTGGTATACTACCTGTGTATGCGCAAAGCTCTTTTGGAATATATCCGCGCCGCAGATTATCTCTCGGCCATTCAAATCTACTTACAAGCCAACTTTCTCCTTGAGGAGCCACTGGCGCCAGAGCATGTGAAGTCTCGTCTCCTTGGTCACTGGGGCACTTGCCCTGGTATCAACTTTACCTACGCGCACCTCAATCGTGCGATTGTGGAGCATAATCTCGATATGCTTTTTGTCCTTGGACCAGGTCATGGTTTTCCAGCCATACAGGCGAACCTCTTCCTTGAAGGCACTCTCAGTCAGTACTACGAAAAACTCCCTCGCACCGAAGCCGGTCTCTCGTTCCTCGCTGGTCAATTTAGTTGGCCGTATGGTTTCCCGAGTCACAGTAACCCGGAAGCGCCGGGAGTGATTCTTGAAGGTGGGGAACTTGGGTATGCGCTCGCCACTGCCTATGGTGCAGTGCTTGATAACCCGACACTCATTGCCGCCTGTTTGATTGGCGATGGCGAATTTGAGACCGGTCCAACCGCCACTGCTTGGCACCTCAATAAGCTGGTTGACCCAGCTACCAATGGCGCAGTTTTGCCAATCCTTCATCTCAATGGTTACAAAATCTCTGGTCCGACCTTCGCCGGTCGCATGAGCGACGAAGAGTTGACAGCGCTCTTTACCGGTTATGGCTACGAACCACATATTGTCGATGCGTACACTGAAGCCGATGTACATACGCGAATGATGGAGGTGCTCGACACCGCTGTCTCAGCGATTCAATTTACGCAGCATATCGCGCGGGAGGGAAATCTCCACAAGCCACCACGTTGGCCAATGATTATCCTCCGTACTCCGAAGGGTTGGCACAGTATTCCAGAGCTTGAGGGTAAGCGCATTGAAGACAATCATACCTCTCATCAGGTGATTGCTGAATTTGCAAAGACGAATGAGACCCATCTCGCAGCCCTTGAAACCTGGCTCCGCTCGTATCATTTTGATGAGCTCTTTAGTGGACAAGGCTTCACGGCTGGTATTGAATCACTTATTCCAACACCGGAGCGTCGTATGGGCAATTCGTCCTACGCCCGGGGTGGTCAACCTCACTACCAGAAGCTGGTGCTTCCGGACACCAGCGCTTACAGTTCAGGGAACACCTGTAACCTTGATGACCCGATCTGTGGGATGGAGAGTAGTATGGAAAAAATTGGTGCCTACCTGCGCGACACCATGACGCTTAATGCCGACAGGCGTAATATCCGCCTTATGTCGCCGGATGAGACCTACTCGAACAAAATCCACGCCGTGTTTGAAACGACGACCCGTGCCTTCCTCTGGCCACTAAAGCCTTGGGATAAAGACATCTCCCGCGATGGACGAGTCCTCGAGATGCTCTCTGAGCATAGTCTCCAGGGACTCCTTCAGGGCTACGTGCTGACTGGTCGTCATGGACTCCTTGTTTCGTACGAAGCGTTTGCGCAGATTGTGGCGAGCATGACGGATCAGTATGCGAAGTTCCTCAAGATTGCGCGCCAGGTTCCGTGGCGTGGCACCATTGCGTCTTTGAACTACATCCTCACCTCCACCGGCTGGCGACAAGAGCACAACGGCTTCTCACACCAGAACCCGGGCTTCATCGACGGGGTGCTGCAGCGTCAGAGCGATTTTACGAACGTCTATTTCCCAGCGGATGCGAATCTTGCACTCGCAGCCTTCGCCCGCATGATGGATAGTGAGCGTGAGATCAATGTGATGGTCTGCGAAAAGCGCCCACTCCCGATTTGGCGCACGGCCATGGAGGCCAAGCGAGATATCGACATGGGTATTGCCATTTGGGACTTTGCCACCGACAGTGACCCGCACATGGTCTATGCCTCGGCCGGTGACTACCCGACCCAAGAGACGCTGGCTGCTATCAGTATTGTCCGTCGCGAAATCCCGGCCTTCCGTATGCGTTACGTGAACATCAATGCGCTCTCTGGCGGTGGGCTTGGTAATTCGAAGCATCTCGTTCTTCGTCACGAATTTGAAGATTACTTTACCGAAGACAAACCGGTCCGTATCAACTTCCACGGCTACCCGCAGACCATTAAGCAGGTGCTCTTTGACTACGGGGGAGATGCCTCACGCTTCACTGTACATGGCTACGAGGAGAGTGGGTCTACGACCACTGCCTTTGACATGATGGTCCGCAACCACGTTGACCGCTACCACCTCGCGATGGAAGCGTTTGCGATTGCCGAAGATGCACGTGTCATCACAGCGCAAGAAGCGAAGCGTCTCCGCGACATCTATCAAGAAAAGCTCGAATCACACCGCGCCTACATTATCGAACATGGAGATGATCCTATCGAGATTACTAACTGGACATGGCATTCACGTTAATTATTAACCCTGGTTCTTCCTCCAAAAAATACACGCTGATTGACGCGGGGAGGACGGTCGCTACCTATCGCTTTGAACGCAATGAACAGCAGTACGAAGTGTGTCGGGAACATAACGGCCAAGGCCAGCTCTGCGCTGGTATCACGGGCACTGAGTATGCGTCTGCCCTCGCGTATGTGCTCACCTCGGCTGTGGCTGAAAAGATTATGCCAAGTGCCGAGACAATTACTCGAGTGGGATTGCGGATTGTGGCACCCGGTACTTATTTCACGACCCATCGCCAGATTGACTCTGAGTATCGAGATCGGCTTCAAGCAGCGCTCGTACTCGCTCCGCTCCATATTCCACACACACTAGCCGAACTCGATGAGATACTCCACTTGCTCCCGACAGCGGTAGTGGTTGGTGTTTCTGATAGCGCTTTCCATAGCACGATACCAGCGTATGCACGTACGTTTGCTATTGAGCAGTCGGATATGCGGACACACGATCTCTATCGCTTTGGGTATCATGGTTTGTCGTACGCATCTATTGCAAAACAACTATCATCACTCCTGCCGCCGACGGCGAGTAGGGTCGTGGTGTGTCATATCGGCAGTGGTATGAGTATGTGTGCACTTCATAATGGGGTGAGTATTGATACAACCATGGGTTTTGCCCCGGGGAGTGGACTCATGATGGGTGCGCGCACGGGGGACCTGGAACCAGCAGTGGTCCTCGAACTCATGCGTATCCATCATATGAAGCCACTTGATATGCATACCTACCTCCAGACACGAGGCGGCTTTGCTGGTCAGACTGGTGAGTCTGATTTCCGCCATTTGCTTTCACGGCTCGAACAAGGAGACGAGGCGGTAACTGCCGCGTTTCAACAATGTGTCTATCGTTTCCAAAAAACCCTTGGTTCGTACCTGGTGGCGCTCGGTGGCCTTGATGCTGTGGTACTCACCGCTACCGCCGCGGAACGCAGTCCTCAGTTGCGTGCACTCCTGCTTGGTGGACTCGAATCAATTGGCATTGATCTTGATGAAGATCGTAACGAAATGACTATCGGTCGCGATGGCATTATTTCGAGTCAGGGTTCGGCGGTTTTAACGGCGGTTATCCGAACGAACGAATCAGCCGAACTCCTTGCAGTTACTGACTCATTTCAGGTTGCCTAGAAGTTACTCATGAGGGTGCTCATGTCTCCTAAAGACACTCGACTATCGCCGTTGAGGTCGCCTCGGAGGTCTCCGGTGGCGAGGTATCCGAGCATGATGCTGGCATCTTTGAGTGAGACGGCACCGTCGCCATTTAGGTCACTTGAAAGATTTTCTGAGCGTACTATCACAATTGACTTTTCTTCATGACTTGGAGTGCGAGGGACAATGGTCAAAATACTGTCGATTTCAGTGTCGGTGGTAAGGGGAGTGCCGTACCCATCATGTTCGAGGATCTGAATCTCTTGCACTGACACCGCTGCTTTGCCCGGCGTTCGCGCCTTGAAGGTGATGGTGAGGAGTATTCCTTGCCCAACAAAGCCACCAGGCTTCGTGGTACCGCCGCCAAAGGAGATGGTGCCGGAACCCTTTTCGTACCAGGGGGCTTTCGCCCAGAGGTCAGCGATGGAGGTATTGTAGTCAATTTTTTCGACCGCGAGAACTGACTCATCAAATATGAGCGTGCCACCAAAAGCGTTTACACTCGTGTCGGCCGTGACGAGTAGGTCAAAGGTAACGGTATTTTCGGTGCTGACTACGGCGGCACTTGGGCTAAGGGAAAAGTTGCCAACCGCCGCTGTCTGCGTGTCTTGAAAAAAGAAGAGACTCACACTCGCAATCATGCCAAGAATGGCGCTCGCTGCGAGCGTGGCCGGAATGATGTTGCCGCGATGGTTTTTCATCTCTCTATTATGACATAATAGAGCATACGTCTATGGATACAGGTCTCATAATGCAACTCGTTACAACCCTCATTGGTCTTATGGCGGCGCTGTTTGGTATAGCCGGAGCGACACCGGCCCCAACTGAGACGACAACTACGGCCATCGTGGTGTCAGTGATTGATGGAGATACGATTGTGGTGAACATTGACGGTCGCCAAGAGACGGTTCGGTACATTGGCATCGATACTCCCGAACCCCGTCGTGAGGGTACTCCTGAGTGTGGCAGCCACGAAGCAACTGCATTTAATCGAGAGCTGGTTGCAGGTCAGACCGTGCGCCTCGTCGCTGATACCGAAGATCACGACCACTATGACCGCCTCTTACGCTACGTCTACGTGGGTGAGGGAACTGCTGAAGTATTCGTAAACGAAGCCATCATCACAGCTGGCTTGGCGGTGCCACTCACCATTAAGCCAAACAACACCCGTGCTAGGACTTTTAATGAAGCTGCTCGTGTTGCAGAGGCGGATGACATCGGTAACTGGGCATTGTGCGGAGAATAGGACAGGTTACAATTTAAGGAAGGCTAATTTTTTTAAATGTACATAAAGCAGTGTCGAGAGATGCTGCTTTTGTATTTCTATTTTATAATTATTGTATGAAAACCTATCCATCAGTCGCCGCGTATATGGGAGCGCAGGCCAAAGACGTACAGCCGCAGCTCCGTACCATGTACGACATCGTCCGTGCTGCGGCGCCCAAGGCGACTGAAGAAATCAAATACGGTATGCCGACTCTCGTCGGGAACAAGGACCTCGTCTACTTTGCCGCCATGAAAGGCCACCTCGGCTTTTACCCGACCCCATCGGCTATAGTTGCCTTTGCTACCGAGCTTGCACCATATAGTACGTCCAAAGGCTGCGTCCGCTTTCCATATGACCAACCGCTTCCGAAGACCCTTATCACCAAGATGGTGAAGTTTCGGGTGAAAGAGGACTCGACCAATAACAAATAGCAACCTATTGTTTTGTCGGTCGGCGGGGTATCACCCTTGGGGTGACAGGGGCGTCACTGTCAGTGATTTGGAGGACAGTCGGAGCTGCTTCTGGTGCTGGTTCTACTAACTGAGGGGCGATAATGCCTGCCCGTTCACGCCAGAGTCTGCCCATGTCCTGGCTGCGTTTTTCAAAATCAATCGGCGTGACTTCTACTTTTATTAAACCTCGACTAATGGCTTCTTGTTTTGTTTTTAAATGAAAAAGTTCGTGATAATTTCTCAGTGTCGCCAGCAATACTTCTGGTGTTGATGCGCCAAATTTTGGAGCTGCAAACTTGAATTCACCATCAACTTCTTTCACGAGTAAAAATTTTGGTGTCTCAGACAAACCAAGGATATGCCAGTTTTCGGGGAGCTGCTTACTTTCATCCTCTTCATTTCGGTGCGCATTGTAGTAGGCTACGATTGCATTAAAAGCCATTAGGGTAGTGCCAACTTCAGGTCGATAGTCAGCGGAGTCTGGATTCCCGATAGTTTGATAAGGGAGAAATTTCTTTTGAATAGCCCTCAGGATTTCTTTCTGGCTGACAATCTCTATATTATTTTCTTGTTTTTGAGCACCTTCTGGCATATAGCAATAAGTATAACGACTTAATTCTCCCCTGTAAAACAAAGCGTCCTACCTTTGGGGTAGGACGTCTCTTGATGTGTTCTCAGATACCAGTCCGGTGCTCGAGGATTGCCTCGGCGCGGAGGCCGTGTTCGTTGCGGAACACGCGGCACCGCAGCCAGTCTTGTTCGTGCGGTGTCAGGTGGCCTCCAAGGAGTTCGGTGGCGACGAAAACCCGTTCAGCTGCCTCCGTCTGCACGAAGAAGAAACCCTTCGTCGGTATCTTCGAAATCGTCCCGGTCACCACCCAGGTGGTAGTTTCAGGTGATTTACCCGATTCGCTCGTGTCGGCGCTTTTGGCATTGCAGGCTCTGAGCTTCCGCTGGTATTTTGATATCGGCTTCGGCCCCGTCCTTTCTACATGCCCCATGACATCCTCCTTGATGCTGGCATTACACTAGTGGAGAAATGTACTGCAGATAGTGAGTTCTGTAAATAGCCTTAGAAACTCTTGCCGTCGACGTGGTTAATCTTGAGTGCCTCGAGATTAACATCATCAAGACAGCGGACATTAATCGCCATCATGACATTACCTTCGCCATCGCTCCCTCTGCCATAGGATGCCGTCCCACAGGTCTTACAAAAGATATGATCAATCTTGTTCTTATTAAAGTGATACAAGGTTACTTCGTCTGCACCTGAAAGAAGACGAAACGAGGTCGACGGCACAAAGGTAAGGAGCCAGCCGCGCTTGCTACAGATAGAGCAGTTACAGGCCATCGCTTCGGTTAATTCCTCCATATCTACTTCGTAGCGCACTTTCCCACAGTGGCAGCCTCCGGTGTATGTTTTCATGGTAATTAGTATACCAAAAGTATTGTCCTTGTAATAATTCCTGGCAGGAACGGCTCTATAGTCAGACAAGAGGGTAGTGTTGTGGTGGGGAGATACCAGTCACAGCAAACAGCGCTTAATTAATTTATATACCTATGGACAAAACCCTATTGGCCGTCATTGTGGCAATCGTTGTGGTAATTACCGGCTTTATTATTTATGACGGTATGTATGACGATACCGCCAAGGTGAGTACCACCCCGACCTCAACACCCGTGGCCAACACTAGTTCAACCACTGCCGAAATCGAAGCCAAGCGGCAGCGAGACCGCGACGAGCAGATTATGCGAGACGAAAAAGAAGCGCAGACCGTCGCCTTTAAGATTGATGTGGCGAAGCTTCCGACTGCCCAGCAGCTTGCGCTGAAAACAGTTGGTGTCAGCAGTTCTTCCATCGATATCACCAATGCGATGGTGGCCTGTGCCCGTTTCCAAATCCGGGGCCAGGCAGAATCACCAATTTCAAAGTTGAGACCACGGTTCGTATCATTGGCGAGGTAGTTCTTGTCGATGGTGCCGCCACACCGGGCGACTGCGATCTGGGGAAACATATTGAAGCCCTCTTGTTAGAAGAACGTGAAGATCTGGGTACGATGCCATTACTATGCTATATCAATATGAAAAACACAAGAAAACACCCCGCCGTTATTTATGAGGTGATAGGTGCCTCACTTGTTCGCAAGCTCACATCGTTCCGGCAGTTCAATTCTCCCGCAAGCAATGCAGATTGCTTGCTCCATCTCCACAAATAAAAATAGCTCGCCGAAGCGAGCGTATTTTTATAAAGGTGGATCAGTTTTCTTCGAGTTAAATGCAGTCTAATTGAAATGGAATGCGCAAATTTCTTGAAGGTAATGGATTTGTGGTGAAATAGAAAAGCCGCCCTGTTTCCAGGGCAGCCAAGTGGCGCAGGTTCACGCCTTCAGTTTTTCGCCATGCCGCGAGACAACCTCAACGATCTGGTCGTGGAAGTCAACGTCGGCTACGATGTTGAACGAGAGGAACGTATAGCCTCGCTTAATCCACTCCTTGATCATCTCAGGGTCTTGAAGTTCGTCGAGTCCTTCGACGTCTTTCATTTTTGCGTTGTTTCCCTCTCCGAGCTCGACGCAAATGCGACCCCTCTTGCCGTTGCTGCGTATTTCGATAATCAGCAGAGAGGTCGTGACGACGCAGTCGGGGTGGTAGGTGATTTTCGACGCGAGGTCAAAACGTGTGTTGAGGATGACTTCCTTCTCCTTAGCCAAAACACGGAGCCTCTCAGCCTGAGTATCAAGGTAGTCGCCGATCTTGCTCTCGTAGGCGGTGATGAGTGCGCCTGTGTCGAGTTCGCCTTCGTGATCTTCCGGTGCAGCGAGCAAAACTGTTTCACCAGCCGCAAGACGAAGTACCTGATCACTTATCTCGCCGAATGCTTCGGCTTTGACAGCGTTGATGTCGGCAGCGGTCTGCTCCA
>CALMKR010000170.1 GCA_937867625.1 uncultured bacterium
CAAATACCATTCGGCCGCTCAGAAGTAAACGAAGGCTTATCAAAACCCCAAATCGAATTCATTAACGACTATGCAGAAATGCTTGAAGGAATGGGTACTGGTCAGGGTGTCGAAATGGTGCCAGACGCAGAGACTGGTTACAAGCGTATCTCAAACAATGTACGTGACGCAGAAACCAAGGGCAAAAGAATGTCTAAGTATGACTGGTTCAATAAGGCTAAACGAGATATTGAATCTGGTCGGTCTATGTACGGCGCTAGTGAAGATTATAAGAATCTGCCTGGTGTTGAGCCGCAAGCCCAACGCAGCAACCCTGACGAACAATTCGCACCAGATAGTAGGATGTCACCCGAAGAAATGGCCTCACAGAACGCATCGGCTGTCAGGGGCAATTTTCAGGAGCAGGTGGTTGAAGGTAAGCCTAGCGTAAAGCGTGTATCAGAATTGCCTAAATCTCTCGACGACTTCGACAAGTCAATCGGTGGTACTGGCGATATAGAGTCTGAGCTTGAGAATAATGCAGTTGCTATGCAGTCTGTCGGCCAAGATGCCAAAAAACTTATGGAGGCTATCAATCAAGACGAGATCATTACCAAAGCGGCGGCCGAAGCACAGCAAAGCGGTAAAGAGATCAACTTCTACGCAGAAAAAGATGCAGGTGGTCGCTCAGTAGGTATCAAACGCTTCGACCCACGAAATGAACGTATAGAGGCAGGTTTTGTTACAGATACAAACGGTAAAATACTCGGAAACCACATTAAGGTAGACCCTACTGGAGTACAGGTGAATGTCGGTGGCGAACTGATCAATATGGGTGATGTTCTCGGTGATGTTACTAAATGGGGTAATGACTTTAAGGCGAGTGAGACGCAAGAGCGCAATATCTTCCGTAATGCTCCAGATAAACAGACCGCTGAGAAGCTGTATAAGTTCACTGTTGCTAACAAGATTCAAAACGAAGCTAACTACAAGACTGAGCTTGCAAAGAGTCGCAACGACCTAAGGCAGCGGACTAAAGACACTATGGCCGCTAAACCTGGCAGCATTAAAAAGACTGAATATAAAGCAGATATCTTCGACTATATCGAGGGCAACGTGTCGCAAGCCGAACTTATGGGCAAGTACGGAGCCGACACCACGAAGGCTATCGAGTTGTACGCTAATCAGACAAGAGGTCTGTATGACTCGCTACTTGACCGCGCAAACACAGAATTTGAAAAGTACGGTATGCCACCAGTTGCAGCTCGCAAGGACTACATTACTCACATCAACGAACTTATGGGCAAAAAGAGCTTCGTTGGTGAAGTAGCTGGACAATTACAAAGCAGTATCGCAGATGAGGGAAAGCAGACAACTCGTGGCGCAGTACCTGGCAGCATTGCAGGACGAACCGAAACATTCAAACCTAGTAAGCAGTGGAATAAGTTTTTCCAAGAACGAAAAGGTGGCGAATTTACTAGAGATCCATTCAAGGCGGTTGACGCATATCTTGAGCCTACGCTCCATAACATACACATGACCGAATCTGGTGTACGTGCTAGAGCGGTTGAATCTGCCCTCCGAACAGCGTCAGAGCTGAAAGAAATGGACACGAGCAAGGTTGGCAACGAACTAAGCGAATCACTCGCTAAGTTTAAAGCACAGGGTGGCAATAACGAGTTAGTACGAGGCTTCCAGGAATACGCCAACGCTATTACCGGTAAGACACAGGCGTTTGATAGACAGATTATCGACCTTGGTAAAGCGCCAGCAACAGCAGTTCGAGGTTGGCAGAAGCTACAAAAGATTGGCGGTCAGGCGACTATTCTGGGTAACGCCAACTCGGTATTGATGCAACCACTTAACCAAGTCGGTACGCTCGCGCAGGTTGGTCCGAAGAACTATCTCAGGGGTATAGCGGCTACAATATCGGGCGATAAATCAATCGAAAAATCTCCGTTCATCACAGCACGACAGGCGAAAACAGACAGCGACTTCAAGTCTAAGGGCCAGAAGATACTTGACAAAGGTGCAGTGCCACTAGAGATAGTTGAAATGGCATCGATTAAAAACACTTGGAACGCTATGCACCAACAAGTGAAGTCCGAGGGTGTCAAAGGGCAAGACGCGATTATAGAAGCTGATAGACGCACAGAGCGCTGGGCAGCTGGTCGTGGTATTGCAGATAGACCAGAGATTTACCGCAGCACGATCGCTAATGGTGTTATGCAGTACACACTTGAAGTAAATGCACAAAACAAAGCTTTCTGGAAGGATCTATCGCCCAAACAAAAAGCCACATTTATGGTGGCGACCACTGGCGTAAACTCGCTATTGGGGGCAGTGACTGGCAATACACCGTTGCCCGATTTCCTTAAAGCGATATTCGACTCGATAGCAGACTTCGGCGATGACGAACAAGAGGGTTCAGCGCTAGACAAGGTAGGGCGAACTGCACAACGGTTTGCTGGTGAAGCCGCCTCTATGAATCCGTTCACCTCGGTAGCAGCCAACACGCTACTTACCAAAGGACAGCGACAAGGTTTGTTCGGTAAAGACTCAGACCTTGGCAGATATGATGGCACGTCAGCGCCTATTAAGGTGGTCCAGAACGCAGGCAGCGCAGTGCAGAACCTTGCAAAGGGTGAATTCGGCAAAGCTCGCGATTCTACACTAAGAACACTGCCGTTCGGTAATCAACTTAGGAAGTCACTATCTGGCGTTGAGGCTATCAACTCTGGCGATGTAGACACTACCCCATGGAACGCCACAAGAGCGGTACTTTTCGGAGCTAATGCAGTCAAAGACGACTCTAGTATGGGCTCGAATAAGAGAATTTCTGATACTAGTACTGGTGGTGGTGCGGTTAATGCTACGTCAACCGGAACTCGAAGCGCACCAGACTTTTCAACCGACGATATCTTAAAGGGTCAGTTTTCAAGTAAAGATCAAAAAGCATGGCTCAAGCTATCAGATAAAGATAAAAAAGAGGCTGCGAAAACTGATACCGAGAAGAAAGCTTGGTACGATCAATATCAGGCAACGAAACGAGTCAACAAAGACAATCCAGACCGTCCGGGCGCACTCTCTAAGCAATCAGCAGATGTTCTGAATTGGCACAATAAACGCACACCCGAACAGAGAAAGAATCTCGCATATACTCAGAACGACTATGACTATAAGCTTGCTCAGGCGAAGTACGAAGAAGATAAGCTCAATGGCAAGATTAGTCGCGCAGATGATATCAACAGACAACAAAAACTAAGAAAAGAAGCGGTTGGTGTTAATTTCTCGAAAGACACCAGAGATATCTATAACAAACTTAGCAAGTCAGAGATACTTGATTTGGCCAAAAACTCCGAGGACGGCCAAGATGTCTACGACAAGGTTAAGGCTTATGGCGATGCGCTGGTTGAAGCTGGTTCACTCAAATACAACAAACTAGGCGGAAAGAAAAAAAGCGGCAAAGGTCGTAAAGGCGGTAAAGGCAGAAAGGGTCGTGGCGGTCGTAAAGGTGGCAAGGGCAAAGCTGGTGGAGCTGGTACATACCAAGTTGCCAAGACTACCGATATCAGCAAGAAGCTTCAAGACATCGCCAATAGTGCTTCTACCAAGGGTAAGTCGAGCGTATCTACTCCTAGAAAACACTCTGCAAAACTCAAGAAAGTACGCAGTGCCTAAATGGACAGCATTAGCGAAATAAAGTATAATGTAAGTAATAAGAGCCAACTTCGACGCAAGCCCTCTACAAAGGTAACTCGTGCTTGTAAGTCTGGCGATCTCTAAAATCAACTACGCACTTCGAGGGGTCGATGACGACGCACCTCTAGTTGGTGATGACGACTACAATCAGTGGCTATCTGTTCTTAATTCTAAGAAAGATGACTACGCAAACGACGTGAAGCAGCGGTGGGCTGCGACGTTCGATATCAAGTCTGTTGCTACTGTAGTTGCTGCTGGAACTCAAACATACGACCTACCTGCTGACTTTATCGCACCGAGTGATGAGGTTTATGTTGTTGATACGAACGGACAACGTCATAGCTTTACGCTGATCAAGCCACAACAGCGACAGAGAAACGGCAGCGGCCAAGTATTTATTAGTGGCGTGAACCCTAAAAAGCTCAATTTTAGTGCAGATATAACGGCAGATAACCCACTTATAGGTGGAACAATACAAGCGCCTGGGTACTACCGACCTGCTGACATGACACTGCCTACAAATGAACTACCTTTCGATGACCCTAACTGGGCTGTCATGGCTGCTGCTGCTGAGATTGCATTTAATGACGTGGTATACGAAACAAAAGCCGCTGACTTAACCGAAAAAGCTAATGAACTGTACAACAACATGGCGAAAGCTAACCGAGTACTGACTTACGGTAATGCACGAACTGTACCCTACAACAACAGGCAGCAGATAACTAGTCCAGGTCAAGGGTAAAAGTTATGGCAGTAAAGTTACAGCGACAACGCAATAACAGAAAAGCTCGCAGAGAGGTCAACGTTCATCAGAATCGATGGAAAAAGGGCTATATATCGACAATAGATAACTCCAGGCGTGACACTCAGTCTTTTTCAGACCTTACCAACATGGAGATCGTACAAGATTATGTAGTCCGTCCACGACCACCACTTGTGAAATACGGTGTTCAACCTGACAAGCCTGTTATTGGTAGAACTAACATACGCTACAACGACACTCGCTCGATTATCTGGATGATGGACGACGCTGGCACCGGCAAGCTATACAAACAAACTGACGGCGGTGCATTTACAAGTATTGGCGGAACATATGACAGTTCGGCCTGGTCTATGGGTGTTCAGGCTAAAGCAAAGCTGTACATGTATAACGGCGTTAACAACCTTAGCTACATTAAGCTAAACGATAATTCAGTCAACACCTATACTTCACTCGCAACGCCTGTCATCAGCTCTGTCGTTAAGTCTGGTATGGCTGGCTCAGCATACACGCACTACTACCGAGTAACCGCAAACAACGAAGTTGGCGAAAGCATCGCTTCTGGCGTTGGCTCGGTAACAAGCGGTAAAATACGCCAAAGCTGGATTGAGAATACCGACTACACAACAACCACCTGGACTGCTGTACCTGGCGCTACAAGCTACACGATTTACTACGGCGATAAGGCAACTGATACATTCGAGCTGTACACCGTAGCAGAGAACGCCACGATATCTTTTATAGATTACGGAACGCTTGCAGAAAATACCTTTAAGCTTGCACCAGAGGGCAACTCGACCGAGGGAGCTATCTTTACCTGGATGTATGCAGACGCTAAGAACTCGCAGATATTCGGTGTAACGAAGGAAAACAAACTATTTTATTCTGCACCTGGAACTGGCGACTTTTCACCATATAACGGCGGTGGATGGGTAGGAATAGATGAAGACGGCGACACCAAGCTTAATTATGTAGATGGCTTTAGAAACGGTAAGGGAGATCCTGTTATTACCGTCTCGGCTCGTGGCGCTGCCGGTAAGGGCAAACTATTTCACGTTAGTTTTGAAACGCTCACCGTTGGTGATCAGGTGATTGTATACCCGAATGTATACGAAGCTAACGGACAATCTGGTACTTATGCGCCTAGAGCGACGCTTAAAGAACGAGATTCACTGTATTACTTTACTGGTCAAGATGTACGTTCGACAGGTACTTCGCAGAATATCGTAAACATTTTAACGACTGACACTATTTCACAGGTTATTGAACCAGACCTAGAGAAGATTAACCTCGCACATCTGCACAAGTCTTGTGGTGTTTCGTATCGAGATAGACTGTACTTCGCTTTACCTGTGGGCTCTGATGAAAATAACGAAATATGGTACTTGGACTTATCTCGCAAGAACGCCTGGATACTCCGATGGCCTATACCTGCTAAAGATTTATGGCTGTACGAAGATAGCAACGGTAATACTCATTTCTGCGCTTTGGTGAACAACAAGGTACTAGAATTTACACGAAAAGGCGCACAGACACATCAAGACGATGGTGTCGGCTGGCGCTCTAATGTTGGCTTCTCCTCGCTGACATGGGATGAAGACGGCCTAAGCCTTGGCTCTATTCGTAACCAATACTTCAAACTGCTTTTTCCTAAAGGCACGATTAACGCTAACGCTACTGGACTGACTCGCAAAGGCGTTACGACTTCTGTTGGCTCAGATAGCTACACAGTGACCACCACACCAACCGCTTATGACGAGTGGGTATATGACATGTTCGAGTACGACGAAGACCCTGGAGTAGTAGAGACATACGGCAAAAGCGTGGCAGTACTTCGTATTAAGCCGCGTGGGTTGCTGAACCAACTTGACTGGAATGTTACTGCTGACACGGCTGGTAGTGACTACACGTTGAGTGCAGTTTCGACCAGGGGGTTTGCTATCGATCAATTAACACTAAAGACAGGAGTATAAAATGGCGAGTGCAAATGACATGTTTCAGAAAGTCGGGAGGGCAACAGCAACAACACTGTCTGCTCCAGGCTACACAACTGGCGATAGCTCAGTAAATATAGGTTCAACTACTAACTGGCCAACAGACACAGGCGTAACGTTTGCCATAGATGTAGTAGACGCAGCTGGCGAACGAATTGCCGGTACGTACAATGTGTTTCGTGGTCGAGTAGCTGGCGCAAGTCAGGTAGACCAGGTGGTGTACGAAGGCGGTGACGCTCATCGAAGCTATCCTTCTGGCGCTACTACTAGGGTTTACATATTGGTGTCATCTTATCGTGATAATCGAATGGTTGATGGCTTAATGATATCTCACAATCAAGATGGAACAATTAAAGGACCTTCTGTTGTAACAGCTCTTACTGGTCAGACACTACCAGCCGACACCGTTACAACCCCAGCCATAACTGACGCTTCTGTAACACCAGCTAAGTGGACAAACCCGTACTCATTTAAAGCTATCGTAACGACCACCTACAACACAACACCAACAGCGATGACTAAGCTAGCCTTTAATACAAAGTCGTATGATTACAACACAAATTTCAGTACCTCAACTTCTGCATACACCGCACCAGTAGCAGGTGTCTATAGATTCAATGCGAACTTTCAAACTGGGGGATCTGCGACAGGACGCATGTTCTTAACTTTTTACAAAAATGGAACGGAAATACAGAGAGGACCAGACGGTTCATTCAGTGCATTCTCCACCTCTATCGCAGGCGATTTCTTGCTTGCTGCAACCGACACAATGACCGTTTATTACTATGTCGCCGATACAATTCCAGTGAAAGCTACAGCCGAAAACGTTTCATTTAGCGGAAGTCTGGTTCATAAGGTCTAATGACACACCCCAAAAACACCACCAGAACAATTAGTGAGGAGACTCAGATTGAGCTGATGGCTCAGAGTATTAGCAACATTGAAGCTGGTGTTAAGGAAATAAAGTCCACTTTAAAGCACGACTATGCCTCAAAAGGCGAAGTTCTGCTTCTGGAGGAAAATGTAAAGTCCTCTGTTGTCCAACTGCAAACCAAAGTTGACTATGTCATTAAGGGGGCAGTGTTCATTATGGGATCTATCGGACTGGCGATTATTGGAGCTTTTATGAACACTATACTCAGGGGTGGAAGATGAATAAAGAGACTATCAGCGTAAAGCACACCAAGTGGTTCTACTACGTGGCAGCGGTCATTAGTAGCATTGGTATGGCGATGTTAGCAACCTATTTCTACCTTGCTTTCAAGCCCCAGAATGTCATCAAAGCTAACGTTCAGCCGCACAAGGTCATCACGCCGTTTGTGAAGCCTGGCGATGTATTCATCTATCAGGTGGACTCATGTAAGTTCAGAGCGGCCCCAGCACGAGTTGTTAGGCGTTTCGTTGATGAAGCTGGCACACGATACCCACAACCACCAGAGGACAGTAATGTCGTTAAAGGCTGTAGCTTATCTCGCATACCAGTAGCAGTACCGTTCAACATGCCAGCAGGCAAATGGTATATCGACATTGAAACCACCTATCAGGTAAACCCATTCCGAAGTGAG
>CALMKR010000171.1 GCA_937867625.1 uncultured bacterium
ACCAAAAAAGCTACCCCAAAAAAGGTAGCCAAAACCGCAGTAGCAAAAACGGCGGTTAAAAAAGTAACCAAGAAAACGGTCATCAAGAAAAAAGATTACGCCAAGATGGCGCTCGCTCTCCACAAGAAACTCAAAGGGAAGCTCGAGGTCACAAGTAAGGGTAAGCTCGAAACCCGTGATGATTGGAGTACCATGTACAGTCCTGGTGTCGGCGCAGTTTCAAGTCACTTGGCCAAGTATCCAAAAGACGCCCGCGAATATACCAT
Source organism: uncultured bacterium (assembly GCA_937867625.1). Taxonomy (GTDB): domain Bacteria; phylum Patescibacteriota; class Minisyncoccia; order Phycocordibacterales; family UBA918; genus OLB19. Next base: position 267 of record CALMKR010000171.1, read on the forward strand.
CAAGAAAAATACCGTGGCGGTGATTTCAGATGGTTCAGCGATTTTAGGTCTCGGGAATCTCGGTGCCATACCAGCCCTCCCGGTGATGGAAGGGAAGTGTGCGATTTTTAAAGCCATGGCCGGCGTGGATGCTTTCCCAATTGTGCTTGATACCCAAGACCCAGAGGAGGTTATCAAGGTGATCAAAGCTATCGCGCCAACTTTTGGGGGAATTAACCTCGAAGATTTCGCTGCCCCACACTGTTTTGTTATTGAAGAACGACTTAAAGCCGAACTCTCGATTCCAGTCATGCACGATGATCAGCACGGGACTGCGATTGTGGTCCTCGCGGGACTCATCAATGCGGCAAAGGTGGTGGGGAAGAAGTTTGAAGACCTCAAGATTGTGGTCGTCGGTGCCGGTGCGGCCGGGCGCGCCGTGACACTCCTCCTTAAGAAGGCGGGTATCAGTCACATTATTGTGACCGATAGTAAGGGAGCGATTTATGCTGGTCGCCCTGACCTCACGGGGTACAAAAAAGACCTCGCTCTTACGACCAACACCGACCGACTCCAGGGTGATGTACAGAGTGTGGTTGCTGGAGCGGACGTACTCATTGGACTCTCAGGGCCTGGTACGATTGCGCCCGCGCACGTGGAGAAGATGGCCGAGAAACCAATTGTCTTTGCACTGGCAAACCCTATCCCCGAAATCATGCCCGAGGACGCAAAGCGCGCGGGAGCGTATGTGGTCGCGACCGGTCGGAGTGACTACCCTAACCAGGTCAATAACTCACTTGCTTTCCCCGGTATCTTTCGTGGTGCCCTTGATCGCGGTGTAACCGCTATCACCGATGAAATGAAACTCGCGGCGGCGAAGAAGATCGCGAGCTTGGTCAAGAAGCCAACCGCTGAGATGGTGATTCCGCCAGTGATGACCCCCGGCCTGGTGAAGGCAGTGGCGAGTGTGATTCGGTAATATGAAAGCTGAATCAGCTGACCAATTCGAAAAATTGCCAACTGTTTCGTTCGAGTCGTACGAAGATTTCGTTAAAAACTTTTGGTCGTACAAAGACAGGAGTGAAACCATTGCCGTACGGGACAAACTGCATTTGCACATGCTCTGGTTTGGTCGAACCCTACCTGCTGTTGCTGGTAGGACTGTTGATCAGCTATATCAACAAAATGTGATTGATGGCGGTATGGATAAAGAAGTGTTTTACAATTATTGTATACAAAACGGCATACTACCACCCTTAGGTAGCACAGCCTCACAAGAACTCTATCAGGAATATAGAAAGTTTCGTGATGATTGGCTAGAAGAGATGAAAGACCTATATGAAGATTGGGCGCTGACGAATGCCCTGGACATTAGGGTGGGTGCCGGTACTGTTATGGAAGATGCCCATGGAGAGAGGCATGCTGTCAGTACTGATTTTAAAGGGGTGTTGAAAGATTATTTCTTTGACGTTGTGTAATGAGTACTCAAGAGATGATACGAGTGTGAGCCCCAGGCGAGCAAGGTAGCAATCATACCGAGGAGACCAGCGAGGATAAACACGAGGGCCATTCCACGATTGGCACCAGTTCCAAACCAGTCCCCAATCAGATCAACTCCAGCTCCAGTTGTCATAAACGGAATAAAGACAAAGGCCGCAATTGGTCCAATGAGGAAGGTCGTGATTGGTGTAGCCATACTTTCAATACTCTGAGCAAAACCAAACACCCGACCCTGTTGTTCAAATGGTACAGCGGATTGCATCACTGTCTGTTCGGCGGCTTCAATAACCGGGAAGAAGATCATCCAGGTGAGCATACCAACGAGGAGGAGTGGTACTGATGCCTGGAGCGGGAAGATAAGACAGACGCCCCACATCACCATGTTGAGTATCATAATGAGGCGCATCGGGTGGGCGCCAACGCCACGCATACTTACATAGATACTCCCGCCAATACTCGCGAGACTGACGACTCCCCACATAATGCCCCAAGCCTGCACGGATACCAGTGATAGGCCATACGGGTCCATCAGGGCCATAAACACACCGCCGAGGAAGTTGTTGAACGTATTAAACATAATAATCCCTATGAGTCCTGGGATGACAGCAGCCAGTAGGTACGAACCTTTGATATCGATACGCTTTGGTTTGTCTTCAAGATGCACAATTTCTTTTTCTGGTAGTGAGATGAAGGCGAGATGGAGGAGCGCAAGCAGGGTAGCACTAATCGCGACGATAATAGCGGTTCCCATGCCAAAGAACCCAATAATAAGTCCACTAAAGACCGAAGTGACCGCAAACGATAGTCCCATCGACGCTCCTACGAGCCCATTAGCCTTGTCCCGATTTTCGGCAAAGAGCATGGTGACGATAGTCGACTGGGCAATCATGCGGAGATTGTTTGCTACCACACCGAGCATGAGGACGACAATGAGTATCCAAAGAACTGGTGAAAATGGTTCTTGCCAGGCATCTGCACTGTGGGTGAAGTAGATGGCGGCACCTATACAGTACGCCACAAGTGACATGATACTTGATTGCAAAAGAGCCGTCTTTTTGCGTTCGCGGTCCACAATTGGTCCAAAGACAAACCCACCAAACATACCCGCGATTGCAAAGGTACCTGCTATCCAAGAGGTGGCGAGTACCGACTCGGTTTCGATGTAGACCCAGAAGGTGAGGGCAAACCAGACAAGGTTGTTGGTGATACCCGCAAGGAGATTGTTCGCGAGCACGTGATAAAAAGTAGTTTGATTGTTCATATATAGGTAAATATAGTGGCTATCCTAGCATATTTTGGAACATTTTGATTTTTCTGGTATGCTCTTTTTACTTCGCAAGCGAAGTGAAAGATTCAGATAAAGGAGGAGTGTCAGAGTGGCTTAATGTCCCTCCTTGCTAAGGAGGCAGGCCTTTACGGGCCTCGGAGGTTCGAATCCTCTCTCCTCCGCTCGTATAAAATACCGCCATTAAGGCGGTTATTTTATTGGGCGGAGGAGAAGTAAAGCGTGGGACGCTTTACGTGAGGATTCGAAAACCTTTTGCAGAACTTTATGAGCTGTGCGAAATAAAGTGACCAAAAGGTGTACTGGTCGTGTAACGACCGAAATCCCTCCTTCGTATGTTGTTTTACGTAACGACTCGAATTCAATTTTTGCTATACTGTCATTGTTTTGAAAAAATGCATTATCATCCACGGTGGTCCTCTGACTGATACTCCACAACAGCCTCACAACCTACACCAACTGCACTGGCACGTGTGGGTTGCAGATGAAGTAAAGAAGCATGGCATTTCTTGTGTCACTCCACCTATGCCAGATCCGTGGCGTCCTCAATATAGTGAATGGAAGGCCGTTCTCGATAATCTTTTGGTAGATGAAGAGACGATTTTGGTAGGGCATAGTCGGGGAGCGGCCTTTTTGCCCCGGTGGCTTGGTGATACCAAACAGCCAATAAGAAAATTGATTTTAGTAGCACCAAATCTGAGAACAAAAAGTATTAATCCGAGGGTACAAGATTTTTATGATTTTGACATTGATGCAACCATAAAAAATTTAGTACCAGAACGTATGGTGTTTATCTCTGACAATGATGAACAGGAAAATATTGAAAGTGCAGAACTTTTGGCTAAGAAATTGGACTGCCAAATCTTTGTTTTACCCAAACAAGGCCATTTTATTTTGGAGGACATGGGCACCACGGCATTCCCTGAGTTGGTGGCAGCAATCATAAAATAGACGAATGGTAGAATACTCATATGAAACGCTCCTACACCTTCACCTCCAAAGTTTGGCTCTACCCGGGGATGGCTGGCTGGCACTTCGTGGGTGTCCCGAAAGCCGAATCAACCGCTATAAAAAATGGTGTTAAAGTCAAAGCGGGTTTTGGTTCGGTACCGGTTGAGGTACAGGTAGGAGCACAGGTATGGACTACCTCAATCTTCCCAGATAAGAAGTCTGGGCAGTATCTCTTGCCGCTAAAAGCCGTCATTCGTAAGAAGGAGGGGATATATGCCGACGACACCATTAAAATCAGTATTAAACTTTTGACCCAAAAGTAATCCCCAGATACCACAGGTGGTGTGGTGCCACTTTTTTCCTGTATACTACGCTTGTTATGCAAACAAGTTATAAATCATCTTTCCATCTCGCACTCGTCGCAGTGCTTGCAGCTGGATTCTTTTCATTATTAGCAACACCAGCATCAGCTGCTACCACCTGTACCTTTAGTCGTGACTTGCAGCTTGGTGTCATGGGAGAGGACGTTCGTTGCCTCCAGCAATACCTGAATGCCAACGGATATGTTATTAGTACCACTGGTGCCGGTGCGCCAGGCAAAGAAACAGGGGAGTACAAGTCTCTGACTCAAGCGGCAGTTATCAAATGGCAGACAGCGAATAAGCTTAGTCCAGCCAGTGGTTACTTTGGTCCAAAGTCTCGCCAGGCCTACAGTGCACTCGTAAGTGGCGGCACCCCAACTCCAACCACTCCTTCAAATACGGGGAATCCTACCCAAGATGCACTGATGAAGCAGATTACTGATCTGCAGCAGAAGATTAAAGATCAGACCAAGACCACTCCTACCACTCCTACCACACCGGTAGCGAGTAGTGTGGCTGGTGAGCTCAAGAGTGTTACGACAGCGCTTCGTGATGCCGAAGAAGAAGTGGCAGACAACGATGATGCCGAAGATTATGACGATGCAGTAGATAGTCTTGTTGATGCTCGTGATTACTACTACCGCGCAGTACTTGCATACATCAGTGGTGATGCTGCGGACGCCTCAGAATACCTTGATGATGTCGATGGCTACATCGAGGACGCCCTTGATTCGGTAGGGGTAGCTTCAGAATCAAAAGAAGCTGAAGATGCTCTTGATGAAGTCCAAGATAAGCTTGATGATGCCGAAGATGAGGTTAATCAGGCAGATGAAGACGGTGAATCAACGAGTGAATCAGAAGACCTTCTTGATGAAGCGAGTGATGTGATTGACGATGCCGAAACCGCGCTTGATGACGAAGACTACGATGAGGTACTCGACCTCGTTGACGAAGCAGAAGATCTCATCAACGATGCACTTGATGCGATTGGAGAAGATGGTAGTGGTAGTGATGTTGAAGATATGCTCGATGATGCTCGGGATGATCTCGACTCAGTCCGCGATGATGTTGATGCCGCAGAAGATGATGGTGAAGACATGGACGACGCCCAGGATTACCTCGACGAAGCCGAAGACCTCCTCGATGATGCTGAAACAGCTATTGATGATGGAGATGATGACGAAGCCGAAGACTTGATTGATGAGGCATTAGACCTTATCTCAGATGCGGAGGATGAACTATAGAAAGTAAAAGATGTAAAACAAAAAGCGCCTACCGGCGCTTTTTGTTTTGGCCTCGTTAGCTCATTCCTAAAGCAGAAAATGCCTCCTCGACTGTATCTACCCGGGTGACAAGGGGGTTAAAGTACCATGGTGATCGGTCGTTATGTTCGCCAATGACAAATATCTGGATATCGCCACCGAGCTTCTTTTTAGTGAGTGCTGTACCAAATTCCATATGGAGTGTGGTGCCACGTTCGTGGGTGAGGTAGATGAACACATCAGACGCCAAGATGGCAGTAAGCTCATTTTCAGCGTAGCCACGAATCAAATCGACATGTTCGATATAGGGCTTGGCTTTTGTATGTGTAGTCCAATCGTAGGCAATCTCATGACCAGCCTGGCGCACCCGGGCAAAGAGCTCGTGAATAACATCGACCTCTTCGAATTTGCCGGCAATATAGAATTTCATAACAGTAATGATACTCAGGGTTGTAGCGATTGCAATACTGGTATTTTTTATGATTATAGCTATAATGAGCGGCACTGGAGGATTGGCCGAGATGGGTATTATCTGCACTGCTGCAGATAATACCGGCACGATAGTGCCGAGCCACTCGGTCAATGAACCGCGATAGCGGCCTCCATTTGAGCATAGCGAAATATATGGAGGATTGGCCGAGTGGCTGAAGGCAGCGGTTTACTAAACCGCCGGACGGTAAAACGTCTCGTGAGTTCGAATCTCACATCCTCCGCGAGCACCGAAAACAACCCGAGCAGGGTTGTTTTCGTTTGTGCGAGCGAGAGGATGTGAGATTCGAAAGACGCAAGCCGGGGACCCTCTGGGCCGGCGCGTCGGGGTCGAGAGTACTTACTAGAATATGAGCGCTAGCGAAATATTATAGTTAGTAACTCGTGACCGAATCTCACATCCTCCGCGAATACAAAAATGCGCACCCAAGAGGGTGCCTTTTTTTGTTCGCGGAGGATGAGTGAATGACTAAATGTCATTCACGTTGGGATTCGAACCGAGCGTCGGGGATCTAATGGGCAAAAGCGAGGAGCTGTATCTCGACATGCTTTGGTATATTGGCGCGAAGCGTAACCCTACCGGCCTCGAGGGTGCTCCCAGTGGTCGACACATCATCGACGAGTACTACTCGGCGTATGGCTGTCCAATCAATCTTTTGTGGTCGGTAGGCAAAAGCGTCTTTGAGGTGCGAAAGACGGTCGGCTCGCGCGAGGTGGCTTTGGGGTGAGGTGTTTTTGGTTCGTTCGAGTAACTGATAGATACGATAATCAGTGCCGGCAAGTCCCGCCTTCAGTAATACAGCAACTTGGTTGTAGCCACGCTTTGCCTGACGCTCAGTATGGAGGGGGATGGGTACAAAGATGGTGTCGACCGGTTGCCAATAGGTAGCAGTTTCGGTCAGGTGATGGTGTAGTAAAACCCCAAGCCGTTTGAGAGCTCCTTCATTATGTTCAAATTTACCGGCGGTAATGCTGGCTTTGATAAAGGGTTCGCCATAAAGCGAGAGGGCGGTGATGTTGTGGGGGTGAGTAGGCTTGTAATATGTGAGTGGGTCAGTAGCCTGAAAAGCTCGAAGTACCAAGAGTGATTCGCTTGGTGGAAACAAAAAATCTAGACATGTTTGCCAGATGTGAATCATGTCCCCAGTATACCGTCTCGCATATGCTACTATAAGCGGTGATATGGGTCTCATGGATCTTTTTGTTAAAGCGTCTCCTCGTCCACAAGCACGTGATCGTGTGGTAGGTATTGATATTGGTTCTTCATCAATCAAAGTGGTGGAATTAGAAGAGCGTGACGGTGTGGTGACTCTCACCACGTATGGTGAATTGCAACTAGGACCATACAATGAGGGTGGTGTGATTGGACAAGCAACCATCCTGCCTGCAAATTTAGAGCGTCAGGCCTTGGTTGATATCCTTCGTGAATCAGCCGTGAAGGCGAAGCGGGCAGTCCTTGCTATCCCGCTCTCATCGAGTTTTGTGACAACAATGAGTCTCGAAGCTGGATCTGATGACGACATTTCTTCACGGGTGCGGGTTGATGCACGTAAATATATCCCGGTACCGATAGGGGACGTGACGCTCGACTGGGCCGAAATAACGGTGAAGAATGCTGAGGTGCATGGGACACGCGATGTGCTTCTGGCCGCTATTCAAAATGATGCGTTGAAGCGCTTTTTGAACCTGATGCAAACTGTTGAGTTGCCAGGTCCACCAACTGAGATTGAATGTTTCAGTGCAATTCGTTCGACTTTTGAAACAGAAAAGCCTAACACCGCTATTATTGATATTGGTGCCAGTGTGAGCAAACTCTATATAACCGAGCAAGGTCTTTTGTCTCGCATGCACCGTGTCCCGGCTGGTGGTATCAAGGTTACTGAACGAATGGTAGAAGAACGGCAGTTGTCTTTTGCTGATGCGGAAGCACTGAAACGTAGTGTGGTCAGTACTGAACCAGACTACGGCTGGGTCCAAAAGCTAACTCAAGTGACATACAGTCGGACAATTAAGGAATTTCATCAAGTGATCGAAGAATATCAAACCCGAAGTGGTATCGAGATAGGTGACGTTGTACTTACTGGCGGCGGGGCAGTAGGTTTTGGTTTAGATGCGCTAATTGGGCATGAGCTTGGGCGGAAGGTTAGTATCGCTAATCCATTTAGTAAGGTGGCATACCCCGCATTCATGGAGGATACACTCACCATGATTGGTCCAATTTTTGCGCCTGCTCTGGGTGCTGCTCTCCGCCAGTTCGAGTAGAAACTGTCTCAGCTTGAACCGGCAAAAATACACGCCTCTCGCAATCCTAGGATGGATGACTGCTTGGGAGTGTACTTTTCTGCTCAGTTTTGTGTTGCTGCTCCAATTGGTTTAGATAAAACAGGTTGTAGTAGTCCACAGTAATCTTTCGCACCATTAGCAGCAACAACATATAATGTGACTATGCCTGATCTTCCATCTTCTTCAAGTTCTTTCATCCCGAAGCGTACTACTGGAACCAAAATCCGCCAGAAGCGCACACGGAATTTTTTCCTGTTATCTATAGTAAGTTATGCATGTCTCATTGCGGCACCAACAGCATCAGCCGCTGTGTATGTGTACCAGATGTATACCGATCGTCAGTTTGATCAGATGGTTACGAAACTAGACGATGCTATCGGTGGTTTTAGTGAAGCGGAGATGGCGCGAGTGCTTGAGTTTGATAGACGATTGAAGCTATCTCAACACCTGGTAGATACCCATGTATCACTGGTAAAGGCTTTTTCTGCTCTAGAAAATACAACTGTTCAAGACGCAGGATTCCGCTCATTATCGATAAAACGTTTGGATGAAGGAATGTTGACTATTGAAGGTGAGTTGCTGGCTAGTAACTTCGATACCGCCTTGTTCCAGCGAGGTGCTTATAATACCGATTCGACACCAATTGCAAGTGCAAATCTTAACGACATATCATTTTCACCAGCGACTGAAACGGGTGAGGGTGAGCTCGTGACCTTTACTGGCACGTTCACATTCTCGTCGAGTGAGATTGCTTTTGCACCACAGACGACATCAATGACAGAGCCGGATATTTCTCCGGCTGAGCAAGCTAGTGGTGAAAGTATTGACGCTGCTACTGAAGCAGATACTGCAGCTACCGAAGATGCAATAACAGACGACACTATATGATAACCAATTCACCATTTATCCAGTTATTCATGGTCGTGCTTGCTGCGGCAATACTCATGTTGTATATCAAGCCGACTATTACAGACATTCGCTCGACCCAGGACCAGATTGATACGTACGCCTATGAACTTGATCGGGTGACGAATGTTAATGAACTGTTGCGTACTCATGCTGGTGAAATTGATGCCCTGCCGCTTTCTAATATTCAAGCTCTTGAGCGATATCTACCATCCCGGATTGATGAGATTGCGGTAATGCGCGATTTGCAACTCATTGCCGATGAAGTTGGGGTGCAATTAGTCACACTTGAGTATGCTGGTAGCGATAGTACTGAGAGTGCGGATCCGTCACTCCAAGTGTCGTCTCCTGGTAATCGTCCTATAACAACCAAATTCCGTCTAGGTGTCTCTGCCCGTTACGAAGAACTCAAGTCACTTTTGGCAGCGATTGAAGTTAATAATTACCAACTATCAGTGGATACAGCTGACATCACACCCGCAGAAAATGGTCTCCTTAACGCAGATATCATTTTAGTAGCTTATTCACTCGAAGCGGTTCCGACCGAATAACACATACCGTTTTATGTTTCAAAAAATCATCTTAGGGGTTGGTGCTATCGGGTTACTTTATTTGGGGTACACACTCTTTATGCAACCAAACCAGTTCGCTCTTGAAGAAGGGGCTGTTAATCCTGTGGCTGATGGTATGTTGAACAAAACCCAAGTGTTCATCAACCGTCGAGCGCAGCTTGATCAGGTCTCGATTGACAGTAAGCTTTTTACTGATGAACGGTTTACGGCACTTCGCTCGTATACTGCAGCACTATCAAATCAATCAGTCGGTAAGTCGTCATTATTTGATGTTCCTGGAGCATCGCCCACCAATGAGGTGGGAGAATGAGCATAATTGCTATGAATGTTCTCGATCAATTTGTAGCTGAAAAACTTCTCACTGAGGCACAGCTCGAGACGATTGCGTCTCGACAGGCTAGTGGTGAGATCATACCGCTCGAATCGCTACTTCTTGAATTGGGGGTGTTGAGTAGTGAGATTCGACGAGTTTTTTCGAACTATTACGAAATACCTGGATTTGAGATACCTGAGGAATTTCATATTTCAAATGATGTTTTGGCGTACATTCCCGAGGATTCGGCTATGCACTACGGCATTGTTCCGCTTAATGTTGAGAACGGCGTCTTGCTCGTCGGTGTTAATAATCCAGACGATCTGCAGCTGCGTGAGGTGCTCAACTTTATCAGCACCAAACATAATTTGCCTTATAAGCTGGTCTATTTGATGCCGGACGAGATAAAAAAAGCCCAGGCTTTTTATGCCAACATCAAGGCTGATGTGACGGATGCTCTCGACACGCTCGAGGGCGAGTTAGATGTTGCAATTGATAAAAAGTCTGTTGGTGGGGATGCTGATGATCCAGCTGACGTAATGGAACATATGAAGGAAGATGCTCCTGTCACAAAGATCGTGGCTACGATTCTTCGGTATGCTATTGATGGTAGCGCATCTGATATCCATATTGAACCAACAGATAAAAAAGTTGTTGTCCGTTTTCGAGTTGATGGCGTTTTGCAAACAAGTCTAGAACTCCCAAAGAATGTACAGTTGGCTGTCTCGGCACGTATCAAAATTCTGTCCTCCATGCGTCTTGATGAGCGGCGCAAACCTCAGGACGGTCGTTTTTCGGCGACTTTTGATGGACGCAAGATCGATTTTCGCGTATCTATTTTACCAACTAGTCATGGCGAAAAAGTCGTGATGCGTATTCTCGATAATGAGAAGGGAATTCGAACGTTGGAGGACGTTGGAGTGGATGGTCATCACTTGGATGTTATCAAGCGGATGCTCAAGGAGCCGTACGGTATCATACTTATCTCGGGGCCAACCGGCTCTGGTAAATCAACTACCCTATACGCGATGTTGGCTGAACTTGATAAAGCCACGCAGAATGTTCTTTCTCTCGAAGACCCAGTTGAATATGATATTGAAGGAGTGAGTCAATCGCAAGTGCGACCAGAAATCGGCTATACCTTTGCGACCGGTCTACGATCAGCCCTTCGTCAGGACCCTGATATTATCATGGTGGGAGAAATCCGTGATAAGGAAACAGCTCAGCTGGCGATCCAGGCTGCCTTGACTGGACACTTGGTATTGTCGACGATTCACACTAATAATGCCATTGGAGTAATACCCCGACTGATAGATATGGGAGTTGACCCGTACCTCATTGCGCCGACTCTGAAGCTTGCTATCGCACAGCGGTTGGCGCGTCGCATTAAGACGGGTACCGGCAAGGAGGAGTCGCTTGATGAAAGTACCAAATACCGCATCGATGACGTCTTCAAAACTTTGCCAGAAAAATATAAGAATCGTATTCCGACAAACCGTACCATGCTCCACCCAGTCGCAAGCCCAGGTAGTACATCGGGTCTGAAAGGGCGGGTCGCCATTATGGAAGTATTGGAGGTCAATGAAGTTATTCAAGGTATGATTCTGAAAGGGGCCTCGGAGGAGGATATGTATACGGAAGCGCGTCGACACGGCTTCATGACTATGCAAGAAGATGCCATGATAAAAGCTCTGCAACACAAAATACCGTTTGAAGAAATGAATAACTTTGGTACAAAAGTTGGTATTGAAGACAATAATGAAATGGTTGAGTTAGTTGTCGATAACCCAAGTCGGGCTGGTGCGGAAGAGGCTATACTATAAGTAATGAAAATATTACTTGTCGACGATGACACGTTCTTGCGTGACATGTATGCAACCAAGTTTGTCGAATGTGGACACGAGGTGGTAGCGGCTATCCATGCGGCAGATGGACTTCGAATAATTGAGCAAGATACCTCATTTGATTTGATTATTGTCGACATGATTATGCCTGGCATGACTGGAGTTGAGATGATGGAGGAGCTTGGCAAAATTTATCCCGACCGACACTTCAAGTTTATTGTTCTATCGAATCAAGGTCAGGACCAGGATATTGAGGAAGCCAAAGCTGCCGGAGCAATTGGCTATATCATCAAAGCACAGTCAATTCCGAGTGAGGTAGTGAAGCGAGTGGAAGAAATAGTTAGTGGTGGATAGTATATATATGGCAGTTGATTACAAAAAAGAACTTGAGCTTCTGATCGCATCAGTGGTTAATGAACATGGGTCCGATTTGCATTTATCGGTTGGGAACCATCCGACCATCCGTGTGAGTGGTTCTTTGATCCCGCTCTTGCGCAAGCCAATCCTTGCTGATGCTGATGTCATGGCTTTTGCAAAAGTACTCATGCGGGGCGAATTCCTTGAGCGTCTTGAAAATCGTCAGGAGGTGGATTTCTCCTATGAAGCTGCCGGAAAGGTACGATTCCGCGGTAATGCCTTTCATCAGAAAGGGAGTCCATCAGTAGTGCTCCGACTCATTCCAAATGTTATTTTGAGCCTCGACGAACTCAATTTGCCACCGATTCTTGATAGTTTTACGGAGCGAACCCAAGGCTTCTTTTTGTGCGTTGGCCCAGTTGGTCAAGGTAAGTCGACCACCCTCGCCGCTATGGTCAATCGTATCAATCAACAACGAGCAGACCACATTGTCACTATTGAAGACCCAATCGAATACATCTACACCCCACAGAAAGCGATGATTGATCAGCGTGAAGTTGGTATTGATACTGATAGTTTTGAGACTGCCTTGCATGCTGTATTTCGTCAGGATGTTGACGTCATTCTTATTGGTGAAATGCGTAGTCCCGAAACAATTGCGACAGCAGTGACGGCGGCTGAGACTGGTCATTTGGTGTATGCAACCCTGCATACTAATGACGCGGCACAAACGATTAACCGTATCATCGACTCTTTCCCGGGGGCACAGCAAGATCAGATTCGTACCCAGCTTGCCTCGTCACTCATTGGCGTTTTTTCACAACGTCTTATTCCTCGTATTGCCGGTGGACTGGTACCAGCTTACGAACTTATGGTTAACAACACAGCGATTTCAAATCTTATTCGCGAACGGCGGGTGCACGAAATCTACTCAGTGATTGAGACCGGTCTTGAGCATGGCATGATTGACATGAACCGTGTGTTGGCACAGTTGGTACAAAAAGGGGAGATCACTGTCGAAAACGCTTTCCTCCACTCATCTAATCCAAAAGGTCTAGAACGTCTCATTTAAATATATGTTATTTGCTTATAAAGCCATTGATAGTAGTAATACACAACGCGAAGGTAAGGTCGAAGCCTCTTCGATTGATGCGGCTATTACGGTAGTACAAAAGCGCGGCTACACAATTATTAGTATCGACCCAATGGAGGACAAAAAAAGTCTCTTTGATATTGAACTCAGTCTTTTTAAATCAGTGAAAGCTAAAGAGATTGTGATATTGTCTCGGCAAATCTCGACCCTCTTCCAGGCGCATGTTTCTCCGCTCCGTATCTTTCGTCTATTGTCAGCAGAAGTAGAAAATCCGATGCTACAAAATGTACTTAATCGTATCGTCGATGATCTGCAAGGCGGAAGTTCAATCTCTCGGGCACTGGCGGCGCACCCTGGAGTCTTTTCAAATTTTTATGTCAATCTCGTGCGTTCAGGTGAAGAATCGGGATCACTTGATAAGTCATTTAGTTATTTGGCAGACTATCTCGATCGATCGTATGAGATTGCCACCAAAGCACGTAATGCTCTCATCTATCCGGCGTTTGTGGTCAGTGTCTTTTGTGTTGTGATGATTCTCATGCTCACGCTCGTGATTCCAAAAGTGGCGCAGATTTTGGTTGATTCTGGAACTGAGTTGCCAATCTACACCAAAATTGTCATCGGTTTTTCTAATTTCCTTGTCGATTGGGTAGGTATCATCTTCATATTTCTCAGCGTCGGAATCATCGGGTTTTGGCAATTTATGAAGTCGCCAGTAGGGGCTCGGACGATTGATGAATTCGTACTCAGTGTGCCTTATGTGGGCGACCTTAAGCGGAAGCTTATTCTGACCCGCCTGTGCGATAACATGTCTACGATGTTGAGTAATGGTATTTCGATTGTGCCAGCACTAGAAGTGACGAGTGAAGTAGTTGAGAATGCTGTGTATGTCGAAATTCTGAACGCTACCCTGGCTGATGTGAAAGCTGGACGCTCATTTGCTGATGCAATTTCTGAGTACCCTGAAATACCTACTGTTTTGTCACAGATGATCCGAGTTGGTGAAGAGACGGGAAGTTTGTCTGAAATTTTGGGAACATTGGCGCTCTTTTACCGACGTGAAGTAAACAACGCTATCGACACGCTTATTGGTCTTATTGAACCGGTTATGATTGTAATGCTTGGTCTCGGGGTAGGGCTTCTGCTTGCATCGGTGCTGATGCCTATCTACAGCATCACCACCGGTGTGTAATGAGCAAACGAGGCAGTAGGCCGACTATTGCGAATTACCGCGAGTAAGGGCTATCCATAATGCCCTTATCCGCGCCGTATCACTTTGTTTTTGAGTCACCTTCCTCGCCTCCTTACAGGAGCTGTACACCTTGTCGCTACTTTCTCGTTAGTACTCGAAAGTTAGCAGGCAAGGTCTTGCGAAATGGGTCCCATCCCATTTCTCACCTCGTAGCTGAGCTGATTTCTAACGCTTTAGTTTCAAATCTGAAATTAATTTGTTTTGTTTGATTTTGGCTACTGCATATTGGATAGTCTCATACCAAAGACAGTTAACTGGCTTGGAGCTGGTATGCACGAGAAACAAATTAGTTTTGTCCACATAACGTGGGACAGAATGAGAAACAATACTCGTATAATAGAGTTAGGCCACGTACAACGTGCCTAGTTGTGCAATATTAAGACATACAGCTGATGTCTGAATACTCACGATTTTAATCACCTAATCTTTTAAACAACTATGTTTAAGAAAATGGCACATCGCGGCTTTACGCTCATCGAGCTCCTCGTTGTGATCGCAATTATCGGTATCCTCGCTGCTACTGTGCTCGCTTCACTTGGTAATGCTCGTTCATCAGGAAACGATGCGTCAATCAAGGGTAGTATGAACAGTATGAAGGCACAGGGTGAAATCTACTACACTGCCACATCAACTTACAGTGGTGTGTGTGCTGACACAAACTTTGCGCGCTTGACTGCCGCCGTTGATGCTAACTCATCTTTGGCCACTTCAGTAGTTAACACATTGGCTACTGCTGGTACAGCGTCAACTGTTATCTGTCACGAAAACGGCACTTCAGGTTGGGCTGTGTCTGCGCCACTCAATACTGCTGGACGCTACTTCTGTGCAGACAGTACTGGTTACAGTGGAGAAACAGCTGCTGTCTTGGCAGCAAGTGACATCACTTGTATATAAGGTTTCATTTGTCATGAACTCAAAAAGCGCTCCGAAAGGAGTGCTTTTTGTGTAGAGGGAGACTGAATTACCGCATCACCTCCTGTATACTATAAGTATGCTTGATGCGCTTATAACAGTACCGCTTTGGTACACAGCTCTTATAGCTTTTGGGTTTGGTGTGATTATCGGCAGTTTTCTCAATGTGGTCATCTACCGCTTTCATACGGGGAAGTCTCTCTCAGGATCATCCCACTGCTTATCCTGTCAAACTGATTTACGGTGGTATGAATTGTTTCCACTGCTGTCCTACCTTACACTACGCGGACGATGTGGGACGT
>CALMKR010000172.1 GCA_937867625.1 uncultured bacterium
CACTGTCTTTGATTTCCTCCATATCATCGGTACTTTCAAATACTACAAGCTGCTGACGCGTAGTGAGCTGTGGGTCAACTACAAAGTCAAACATGGTTGTCCCATGCTCATGTTTAGTGTTGAGCCATGGTGCCACCAAGATGACTTTTGCCACCACCACATCTTGATGCTCAGATAGCCACCGTACAAGGAAGCCGGCGCCACAGCTATGACCCACGAGTACTGTCTCAGGAGTAACGTCAAAACGCTCGAACTCACGCGACCAGGTCGCATAGTCTGGTTGATAGGCATGTGGCATTTCTGGCGCATCGGCTTTGATATCACGAACCTGTAACTCTTTTTGGAGCCACGGGATAAAATGAGAATTACTCATCGTCTGACCGTCGGGACTATAGTATTCGTCCCGATCTGGCATGCCGTGTACGATGATGACGTTTTTCATACCCTAGGCTTCAAGACGCTTAAAGAGATTGTCTGGCTTTTTGTTTGCAAGTACCGACTCTTTGATAATACGGTTCGTCTCTGGCATGAGTGGATTGAGGAGGCGCCCGATACTGTAGACCTCAAGTACCAATTCACGAATTATGTCTTGGGCTTTTTCTTTGTCTACCTTTACAAGCTTAAATGGTTCTTCAGTCGCAATCCGTTCATCAAGTGCTCCTACTCTGGACCATACATAGTCGCAGACCTGCTGGAGATTGTAGGTCGCAAAGGCTTCGGTATATGCTTCGGCAAAAACAGTAGCTTCCGGCCGCTCAACTGGTGTTTCAAGATGTGTCTCCGCCATCTTCATCACACGTGCAACAAGGTTCCCAAGACCATTCACGAGATTGGCGGTATACCACTCATCAAGTTTCTCCCAAGTCACATCACTATCATCAAACGGATGCACGTGACGAAGGAGCAAGTACCGTGTTGCGTCGGTACCGTATTTTTCGATGAGTTCGTAGGGTGAAATTACGTTACCCAAGGACTTACTCATCTTCTGTCCCCCGCTATTGATAAAGCCGTGGTAAACGACTTTGTCTGTCGCTTTTACTCCCGCACTTTTGAGCATCGCCTGCCACATAATTGATTGGAAGCGGACTTGGTCCTTGCCAGCTACTTGCATCACATCACCGTTTGTCCAAAACTTTTCAAAAAGAGACTGTTCTGGCATGCCCGCTACACCTTCTGCGTCAGCTGAAGGTTGTGCGGGCCAACCAAGGGTACTTATGTAGTTCGTGAGGGCATCAAACCAAACGTACATCACTTGGTTCTCGTCCCCCGGTACCGGGATACCCCAATCAAGACGCGACTTCTCGCGCGAGATACTAAAATCTTCGAGTCCGGCCTTTACGAAATTCATCGCTTCTTGGCGGCGCCACTCTGGTTCAATCACTCCTTCCCGACTAAGGTACTCTTCGAGATACGCTTGGTAGTTTGAAAGTTTGAAGAAGTAGTTTTCCTCTTCTATAACCTCGCACGGCTTTGTGTGAATCGGGCAGATGTTTCCTTCGAGTAGTTCTTCCTGTTTGTAAAATAGCTCACAGCCCACACAGTAGTGACCACTGTATGATTTCTTGTAGATATCACCCTGCGCGGCACAGCGGCGCCAGATTTCTTGCGCTGCTGCCACATGCTTTTCGTCAGTGGTACGGATAAAGGCATCTAGAGAAAGATTAAGGGCAGTACCAAGACGCTTGAACTCACCGGCATAGTGGTCAACGTACGCCTGGCGACCCTCCCCTTTCTCGTCTGCCTTCTGCGCAATCTTCTGTCCATGTTCATCGGTCCCGGTATTAAAAAATACCTCCTCACCCATGAGGCGCCAGTGGCGTGCGAGTGTGTCCGCGTTCACAATTTCATACGCAAAACCGATGTGAGGGTCGGAGTTCACATACGGTAAGGTGGTGGTAATATATCGGGCTTTTTTGTCTACCATAGTTAAAATACTGTACCATAGCTAGGAAAATAAAAAAGCGGACGGCCATTATGCCATCCGCTTTTTTATTGACTATTTGAGTTTTGAGACCAGGTCTGCGATTGCTACTCGCTCCTGCTCCCCACTATCACGGTGACGGATGGTGACGGTATCAAGGAGATCAGGATTTTCACCCAAGGTATCGAAGTCGATGACGATGCAGTACGGGGTACCAATTTCGTCTTGGCGGCGGTAGCGCTTGCCGACGTTACCATTGTCATCCCAGGCGACATTACCAAATTCCTTTTTGAGAAGCTGGAATACACCACGAGCTTTGTCGACGAGTTCCGGTTTGTTCTTGAGGAGTGGTGAGACACAAACACGATATGGTGCGAGGTCAGGGCGTAGTTTTAAAACCGTACGAATACCATCCCCCATTTCTTCTTCATGGTAAGCATCAGAAATTACTGCCAAGAACATACGGCCAAGGCCTACAGAAGTTTCAAGAATCGACGGGACATATCGTTTATTTGTTTCAGGGTCAAGATAGGTTAAGTCAACGCGAGAAAACTCCATATG
>CALMKR010000173.1 GCA_937867625.1 uncultured bacterium
TCGGCTACAGCTATAATAACCTTACCAGCGACCATGTAGTGTTAGACTCCAAGGGACACATTAAACTCGTTAACCTCCGTACGTCTAATTCTCATCATAGGCAAATGTGCAGAACTCGAGACCTATAGCGATAACAGTCCACCACTGGCCTACATCAGCCCTGAACGAGTTGAGAATAAAAAGATAAATGGGGCGACCATTGCTTCGGATTGGTGGTCATTAGGAATCATACTCTACGAGCTTATGTTTGCGGGAAAGTACCCATTCCGTGGAGACGGTCCGAGCTAAATCTCAAAAGCTATCTTGAAAGAACAGCCAGAAGTAGCCGGTTGTATCGTCTCCGAGAAATGTGTCGACCTATTGAGAAAATTACTGACTAAAAATCCAACTGACCGTCTTGGTTCAAAAAACGACTACCGAGAAGTATTATCACACCCCTTTTTCGAAGGTTGTCGACAGAGCGACCTTAGCTAACGCATCCATGCAACCTACTTTTGTTCGAAGGGGCATGGCAAATATGAGTTCAAGACCGAGATGGAGCTGTCTGTCTGTTCAGACTCGCCATAGAACAAGCGTATTGACGAGGAATTCGATAACTTCGAGTATTCTGCCTCCACGTGACTCCTTTATTGATAATTCACTATCATCGACCGGAATGGCTCGCCAATCCTAAAAGCGAAATCAGCAACGCAACGAAGTCATGGTGGGGTACCTTCGCATCGCCTGTCTCGTCATCACAGCAATCTACCTCCTGTCTGAGGTCTGGTTTGGAGGGTTGTTCAGCGTCAAGGGGGGAATACTATTCATAGTGCTCACCGGACTCAACTTCATTTGCTACAAACAGATAATCAAGTGCTGGGACTATCAGTTACCGCCTGAGGCGTATGAGTACTACATCGACATTCTCGGCCTAAACTTAATTGTGCAGCTACTGAGTCCGCTGACCAGCTACGTGTGGTAATAGGTTAGTGAGACGTAGGTATCTCTACTGGTCGATCCCTCTCTTCCTATTTGTGCTGTTTGCGAAGTGGTTTTGGCGATGGATTACTCCGGAATACGTCCCGGAAGAGACTGAAGACGACAAAAAGAAGAAGAAACAAGGACAGGACGATAAGGACAAAAAGCCGAAGGTCAAGTATGTCAAGGCTTGAAGCCTGCAATGATGTCGCATAAGCTGTATTTACTGGCTCATCCAGAAATCAACACGGCGGCGGTTGCCGAGATCCGATGTCGTATACCAACGGTGAAACAGAGAGAACGATTACTGGCCCGCCTCCACTTTTTTCCAAGTCGAATGGTCTATATAACATGTTCACTAGCAGCTATAGCTGGATAAGATCCACTAAAGACTTGAAGAGCACATAAAACGCAATTAAGCGCTTCACATACATCAGGATAGTCACCCTATTGTCGGCAGATGCTTTTGAGCTTTTAACTGTGCCAACTGCCTAATGCGTTCCTCCCACTCTGGAGAATCGTATTTTACGGGCTGAATCATCTCAAAGATACTCGTTGTGGTCGAGGGTTGGTAAGCCAGTTTCTCCTTATCTTCTTAATTTGCTCTTAGATTATCGGCTCATCAAGATTCTCAGAGTCACTGCTGAACACGAACGACATCAAATTAAATAATTTTGACTTGTTGCTAGCCATACCCACTTTTCAGGTGTGGCGAACCTTAACGGCTTCTTCAGGAGCATCCGACCAACTGATCGGTCAGGTAATTCAAAGGTGTCCCACTGATTACGGTAGTACCCCTGCTGGATAACTTTTTTTTTTACTTCCAGTCAAATATCATTTGTTGGGATCGTGGTCAGTATCGCCCCTCCCTAGACAGAGCTGTTGCCGACATAATATAATTGGTAATATTCAAACAAGCATTTTAATAAAGATATTGCTCGGCGTCATCAACCGTTGTTTGACTAACAAGTAATTTCAAGAGGAGCTTCAACATCCTATAGCATTAGACTTTGAATACAGAATCCTCCAACGTATAAATGCAGCTGCCATGCCACCGCTCACCGTGTTTGTTTGAGCAGCGTAGAACATCTCGGCACGGTCACTTCCCGAGCTACTTTGAACATTTTGGGA